>NZ_FMXO01000017.1 GCF_900104215.1 Desulfonatronum thiosulfatophilum
CCTAGGTTGAGCGATTACGATACATTCGCACTACAGTTCTGATTGCATAACATATTGTTTTTGTTTATAATTCTCTCCATTCAGGTCACTGCAAATATGCACCCCATGGGTGGAGGAGAATATGTCCAGAAACAATCACAACAAGGCTCATATCGTGAAAAAAGTTGAGGCCACCAACGAGACCTTGACCAGCCGGGCCGGCATCAATTTGTTCACGAGGTATCTGCATGCAATCCAGATCATCCCCTTGATTGAACTACTCTTCGGGAGAGTCCGCAAAAATTCAAAAGGGGCGTCCATCGTCGAGTTGTTCACTCAAATTTTGTGCTGGCACTTTGATGGTACCTGCCGTCATTTGTCATCCTTTGACACGCTGGCCAAAGACCCAGGATATGCGGCCAGCATTGAAATGGACCATAAACATATGGTTTCTTCGCATGCCATCAAAAGGTTTTTCAACTCGATCCCGTTACGTTTTTCGTCCATGTTTCGGATGCTGCTGATGCGCCTTTTTGTTTGGAGGCTGAACATCAGCAAGCCGGAACTGATCATCCTCAATATCGACGCCATGGTCATGGACAATAATGATGCTCCCAAGCGCGAAGGCGTCGAGCCGACTTATAAGAAAGTATGTGGTTTCGCACCATTGCAGATGACCTGGGGCAGGTTCATCATCGACGCTATATTTCGCAGTGGGAAGAAACACTCCAACCACGGCAACGATACCGCCAAAATGATCCACCGCGCGGTCAAGCTGATCCGGAGCAAATATTGCCAGGACGTGCCGATCATTGTTCGAATGGACTCCGGATATTGCGACCAGAAACTGTTCGCCGAAATGGAACGTCTCCAGATCGGATATATCTGCGGCGGCCGGTTTTTGCCTGATGTGAAAAGCTACATTAGTTCATTGCCCCAGAAAGCCTTTGATCGCCACTACGGCAAGACCGAGGAGGACATCTGGGAATACTGCGAATTCGGCGACCATCGCTCAACGTGGAAGCGTTTCCGCCGGGCCATCTTTTGGCGTCCACTACTGGAAGAGAAACGCTTTCTTCTCCCAGGAGCACGACCAGGAACCATGATCTACACCAATCTGGGCATGGGCCAAGCCATTGACGAACAACTCAAAAAATCCGGATATGAATACTTGACCAAGTCAGAAGAGATCATCAGCTCATATCACCAACGCGGAACGGACGAACTGGTCCATCGCTGCCTGAAGGATTTCGGTTTTGAACAGCTCCCCTTCAAGAACTTTGCTCCCAACGCGGCCATGTACTACACAATGCTTCTGGGGTTCTTTCTTTTCGAAACGTTCAAAGAGGACGTCAGTAATCCGGTGGTGTCCATATCCGCTACTCCGACCACCCTGCGCCGCAAGCTGGTGGATATAGCCGGGAAGATTGTCAGGACCGCGAAACAGGTCAAGCTTAAGGTGAGCGTTGCCGTCATGGAGGCTTTGAATTTCAAAGAACTCTGGGAGCGTTGCGCTAAGGCACCGCTTTTACTCTGGACTTAATCCTGAGCTTGGTCCTAGGGTTGATGGAAAGACAGAAGTATTGCGCCCAAAAAACGTTAAAGTGCCAATAAATTTGTTAAAAATTGCTGAAAAATTGAAAAATTAAGTCTACCTTCTCAGCAACATCGATAATTATCCTGATGCAAAGTCAAAACTTAACCTCAAATCGGCCCGAGTGGCTTGCGTGAATATTGAATCGATCAATTCAGGCACGAAAAAATAATGCCATTTAAATTTATGAGCCTCATCATAAATATAACAGGGAAGTAAAAGATTGCTATTATATGAATAAACGCTGCAATAAAAATTTTCAGAAAATCAATAGGCAATGATGTTTTTTTATAATAAAAGCCAAAGAAAAAAAGAAACGAAACAGCTAATCCTTGACGGATTACTAAAGTCGACAGCGATTCAAAAACAAAAAAAAAGTAAGACAAAAACAAGACAAAACAAGAAATAAACTTCATTTTTGATATTTGGTAAAAAAAAATCGATGCTGTAAAATAAAATATTACAACAAAAATACTAAGCGCAAACTCAAAAGACAATAATTGCGCAAGAATCCAAAAAAAAATATTGAATAAAATATAGTCATTGTTCAACGCAAAAACACCAGAAATATTGATTGAAGAAAAACTAATAAAATATTTATAATATATGCCAATATCGCCAACAAAACTTCCATCTAGAAATAGCAAATACACATAATGAAATACCCCAAAAATAATACTGAGACTATACATTATGCTGAGTGAAATGCTAATTCTAAAAATAGGCATCAGATTTCTACTTAATTTTATGGCTACTAATCACCAGCTTCAAGACGTCGTTACAATACAGCACTAATCCAGGGAGCCAGACTAGAGCATGCCACCATTTTAAAAAAATCATCATATTTGCATGGTGCGCGTACCTTGCCCAAAGAAGGCGAGAGCGCCATCGATAGCTCCTGGACGTATACGCCTTGCTTTCGGACAATAAAGCATACAGTTCGACCAACGGCACGGGATTCTGAACCTTCAGGGCAAGAATCCGGTCAGACATGCCGCCGGGCAAATATTCCTTAACGGCAACAGGATGTGGAATTGCAAGGCATTGGTTGTTTTCAGCGATCTTTGACCAAAGTAGGCCCGTTGGCACCCTGCGGCATGTCTTGTCGGCGCTAAAGATGTTTGCTTGTATCACATCCGTTCTGACAACTTCCTTCAAGTCCAACTTTACCCCGTGGTCTGCCCGCAATGCCGTGAAGTTGGTCATTGAAGCGGGAGGAATATTCGCGAAGTGTTTTTGTCCGGAGGTGATTTCAACCCCAAAGACAAGGCAAGTCAGAGGCTTTCCCGTATCCTTCAAGGATTCCATTTTTTGAATTGACGAGGCAATGATGTGCAGGGCGCCATGGGTAAAAAAATCATCAGAGTCCATCAAGATTGTATACTGTCCGGTCGCCATCAAAATGCCTTTTTTCAGGGCATGCGCTCTCCCCGAATTCTCCTGCCACATGTATACGAGTTTAATTTTATCCCCAAAGTAATTATTGCACAGTTCCCGCGTCCCGTCAGTTGATCCGTCATCCACGACAACAACCTCGACAAAGTAGTCCTGCTCAACAATGCTCTCAAAAAGTCTCTTCAGCAAATCACGCCGGTTATAGGTAGGTATAACAATTGACAAGAAAGCTTTTTGCATCTCTTCCTCAAGCATGTTCAACTTGCACGCACGGCAACCGCATAGCCGCGCTGGCCAGAGACTTTGAGTCGCGCGATTCGATACAGACCCTGGTTTTCGATTTCCCCAGCAGCCTGGACCACACCGTCAAATAATCCCGGTGTCACGTCGTCAAAGACGATCATGTCGCCTGGTCCCTGCCGGTCACGAACATAAACATATTCCGCCAGCACGTCGTCCAGGGTGTGTTGGGCGTCGAGGTAGGCGAAGTGGATCCGGGACAGGCCAGTACGGAGCAACTGCTGCTTGGTCCAGCCCTGGGTGAAGATGATCCGCTCCAGTTCCTCCGACCAGGGCGACAACAATTCGGATCGGGTCTTCTTGCCGTTAAGATCGTCGATGCAGTTCCAGTACAAGGGCGTGTTGTGGGGCAAGATATCCAAAGTGAGTACCGTGCCAGGACATCCGGCGTCAATCATGGCCCGGGCCATGCAAACGGCGGAAAATCCGCGTGCCATCCCCGTTTCCAGAATGGTCGCCGGTGAATGGCCACGTTCTTCGTGCGCCCTGGTGTGGAGGAATTGGCGCAGGGTGGCGTAGAGTAGCCGTCCATGCTGCCAGTTGAGCCGGGACTTTTTGATCACCACCTGGGTATGCAGGGCCAGGCTGTCCAGCCATTGACGGTCAACGGCAAAGCCCATGCGCGCCTCCCAGGCGTCCATTTCAGGGTACTTTGCCGCTTTGGCTTCCGCATGCAACTGCTCATATGTGCCCCGGTCAGCACGGGGCGAGAACCAAAAGGGTCCACGGGAAACGTCCGCTCCCGGAAAAGCAAGCCAGCAATCATGGATTTGAGTTGTGTCAGGCGCATGATGGTCACGTCTCATTGGAAGCATCAGATAAATTTGTAACAACCTGCGACGCGAACCTGCTCTCCATTACGAGTGCATGGAAGCAAGCCACGTTGGTCACAGGGTGGTGCATGTCACATTCAATCGCCTTCCGTAGTGCAAGGTCATAGGCATCAGTCCGTGTATCGCGCAAATCCGTCCGTTTCCATATGCGGGGGTAAGTAGTGAAGCTGCGATGCACCTGGTTTCAGGCCCGAAAAGCCTGGTAATCTTTGAGACTGACCTTGGCATATACTGTCTGGCCCCATGCCAGGGGTATGAGGTCAGGCAGGCGGCGGAAGGCATCAGATGGATCTGAAGCAGCGGTGCTTTCGTTGCCTGAACATGTTCCGCTATGTGCTTAAAAATAGCAAATCCTGATCAAAGTGTTCCAGGGCGCTTTGGGTGATGATCATGTTGATTCCAGCCAGGAACGGTCGAACCAGGGTGCAGTCGGCTACATGCATCTCAAACCGGGAATCAGCGGACTGGTCTCACTGGTCCCAGTCACGATGCCTTTTCACATCCACTCCGACATAGCGCTGAAACGAATCACCAAGGAGGTTCTGCAACATTCTCCCATACCTTCCGCTCCCGCAGCCAAACTCAAGAATATGTACATCCCCGCCCAGCGCATCAGCCACCCTGGTCCACGGCAATGACATCCAGAACATATCGCTTAACCTTCTTGCCGGTGGAGCCTTCATACTGATTGTCGGCCAAAGCCCTTCCAATTGCCATCGGGGTAATACAAAATGACGCAGATCCAAATCCAGATCGCATTGTTTGCGAGAAAAACGGTTGTTCATCCATTTCACCAAAAAACATGTGATCCGTTGAAAATTGGTAGGGCCATGGTCGGCATTAAGGGAGTGTAATGATGTTGCTTCAGTCATCACACTTTTCCAAACAGCACCACAACGTTCCGTGATGCATTTCCAGTTCTGTAACATCTTTCCGGAATAAAAGTTTCAGAATAATATTTCCTGCAATAATTTTGAGACGTCGCTTGTAATTTGAATGTAGTATTCCTTCGCTATCCAACTGAACGATCCTGTAGCCAGCATTTGATGCATTATGTCGTAAAAATGCCTTGGCTTCTTTTGTGCTGAAGAACCAGCGGTGCCGATCAGAAGGAGGCTCTACGGGGAGTCCGTAGAATTTTAGATGTTTGTCCGGCGCATAGTCCCCACGACGCAACATTGACAAAAAACCGCCGTAGGGATTGGGGAGAGAGATGATGACATTTTTTCGGGCGACCCTGCACAATTCATGGAACATGAAGTGAATTTTTTCCAAATGTTCCAGAACATCCAGGCAAAGCACCGTGTCAAAGCTGGTATCTTCAAAGGGCAGTGGACCTGCGTCCAGGTCTATTTCCATATCAACTCTCTCACCAAAACCAATCCCGCAGTACGCCCCCCCCCCTTGTTCCACATAAGGTTTCAGATATTTCCCATCCGCCCCAACATCCAGCACGCTGCCCAAAAGAAGGGGGTTGTACTTGTCATAAACATAGGCCGGTTTTGTCTCGCGGTCAGTATATGCGTTATCAGTAGTGTACTTCATTGTAGTAAGCTCCCTAAATATCCATGTTCTCTATTTCAGGCACTTCTGCAACCTTCAGAATCCTCCTGCACCTCTCCTTATAGGAAATCCTTTGAGCCAAGGCATACGCTTTTATTCGCATATGCTCGGCATAGTCCCGCTCTCTCAACACGGCCCGTATCCCCTCCACCAGCCCTTGCGGGTCTTCGGGCGGGACAAAATGCACTTCTCCATTTCTGAGCCAGTATTCTAGGGCTTGGATGCGGGTGGCCACCACGGGCGTGCCTGAGGCTAAGTATTCACCCAGCTTGACCGGGCTGGTCCACTGGGCGCTGGGGTGATGGGCCGAGGGGGGCAGCAGGAGGACGTCCGATGCCCAAAGCTGCTCCGGAACCTCGCTGTGCGGAAAGCGGCCGGCCAGGGACACGTTGTGCAGCGACCTAGCCCGGACCTGGTCAGCCACCCGGGCAATGTCCTGATCATGCCCGCCCACCAGGCGATAATCGAATTCCGGTGATAGCGCTGCAGCGTCCAGAATCGAGGGAATGCCTTTATAGTCGTACAGATGGCCAGCGTAAACAACAAGGGGCCGGTTTCGTTCTGGCTTGCTGTAGTCTGTGGGCCGGGTGAAAAGATCAAGGTCCACGGCGTCGGGCAGAACGTGAACTTTGTGTTTTGGGGCCCCCAAAGTCGCAAAATTGTCCCGCAGGACCGGGGCAATGGTCACCAGGGCCTTGAACTGATGCAGCTCGCCCAGCCCCTGGATCATGCGCAGCAACGGCCGCGATGTATTGCCCACATGAGCGTGCGACTCGGCAACAGTAGGCACACCTATTGCGGCGAGCCGGACCGGGGCAATGTAATTCCTGGAAAAGGCGAAATCCGGCCGGATATCTCTTGCATGGTGCAAAACCTGTCGGGCAAAAGCGTTGTGGATGTTCAGCGGCAGCATGTACCATCTGCCAGGAGATTGGATAAACGTTACACGGGTTGACAGATGAAATCGTTCCTGAAGCTGTTTGTCGGTCAAATGTCCGCATTTGGCTTTCCGGCACACCACTGTCACGTCATGCCCAAGCTTTGCAAACCCATCAGCCATCTTGATGGTGTTGACGGCATTGGCGAACAGAGAGTCTGCGGGAAAGGCAGAGGCAACAAGAATATTCATACATCAATTTCCATATTTGGCATTATGCTCATACCATTTGGATAGTGCCGAGAGAGTCCAGGCCCGGGCGGTGCGATAGGGTATGCCAGGAGCCAAAAGTTTTTGAAAATCCTCTGCGAGTAGACCGTGACGAAACATCAAGCTATTGCGAATTTCCACCTCGAGCTTGTCAAAATCGTACCAATGCAGGGTCTTCATTGAAAAGCCCTGCTTGGGGTGGTTTAAAACCCGGTCTGGTACCTTCCCGGCTATGGATCTCCGGATGAGTTGTTTACCGTGTCCAGGCCGATACAGCGGCGTTGGCTGACTCAGTGCACGGTCAATCATTCTGCGGTCCAGAAAGGGTGCTCGGACTTCCAGAGAATGGGCCATGCTCATATTGTCCGTCTTGGCACAGATGGAACCGCTGCAAAAGGTCATCAGGTCAACGCGCTGTAATGCGTTTTGGGATGGCAGATCCTTGATCCAGTGTTTCCGTAAAGGGGCGAGCATGGCTTCATCATCAAAGCCTCTGCCCAAAGGAGCGAACATCAGGGCTGCTTCTTCCGGCAAAAAACGGGGAAAAACCTTCATGGCGTGCGCATGCAGGGAGGATTTTCCAGCAAATGTGGCAAACATCCCGGCTGATTCTTTCGAAATTAGACTGCGCACTGCTTTTTTCAGTCGGATCAAAGTAAACAGGCGCTCATCATACCATACATACCCGCCGAACAACTCATCTCCGCCGTCCGCGCTAAGTACGGTCTTAAAATGACGCACCACTTCTCTGGACAGATGATGCCAGGTCAAAAGTGCGGAATAACCCTGCGGCTGGGCAGCGGATATGGCAACCTGGTTCCGTAGATTGTCAACATCTTCGGGGATCAGATCAACAGTTATATTGTCCAGCCCCAAATATCTGGCCGTCTCCTGGGCCAGTGGCGCCTCGCTGCGAGGCTCATCCACAAAGTGAAGGGTAAAGGTTTTCAAATCCGCAATTCCAGCCCGTGAAAGCAGGCTGGCCATGCAAGTGGAATCCAGCCCGCCAGAGAGCAGCAGCCCCACAGGGACATCTGCAATCAAATGTTCCTTACAAATATCAGTAAAAAAAGAGGCAAATCCCTCGGGGGTATCAGGCGTTCCGTCAACACGGTCCGGAGGGCTCCAAAATTGCCTCGGGGTGCAGGACTCTCCCGGTGTCCAGACCATGTAATGTCCAGGGCACAAAGCCTGCATTCCCTCCCATACAGCCAAAGGCGCAGGCACATAACCCAGTGTCAGAACAGAGCACAGAGCTTCGTACGAAATGGTAGCGGGACGGGGATCAATAATCCTCAGTGCCTGGGGAGTGGAGCCAAATGCAAGATTTTCGTCCCACACGGTATAGTAAAGGGGTTTCTGGCCAACAGGATCCCTGGCCAGAAAACATTTCTGCCTGTACCCATCCCAGATCGCAAAGGCGTACATCCCTTCAATGCGGGACAGCAGGTCAACATCCCAGACTGCATAGGCATGCAACAACACCTCGGTGTCGCTGGTTCCACGAAACACGCATCCTTTGTCCTCGAGTTGTTCCCTCAATGCCCGTGCATTATAGATTTCGCCATTGTAGGTGATGACAATTTTTGGCCGATCCGGATGCACCATGGGCTGTGCACCGCGTTCAGACAAATCCTGAATGGACAGCCGACGATGAAACAACCAGACCGGGATCGAACGGTCAACCCATTCGCCCCCAGCATCAGGACCGCGGTGATGTAAAAGTTTATCAACTTCCTGGATAGACTTTTTATCTGGTAAATAATTTATGCTTCCGAGGATGCCACACATCAAAGATTTTTCCTACACACAACTACCTGATTATATTTAAACTTGCGTCCATCATTAGCAAATAACTGCCTTAATAGTATGGTAAAAAAAACTTTATAATTCCAAAAAGTAAATCGAAGTGGCGTTTGATGAAAATGAGATAGAATTTTAAAATTGTTGTTCTCTATATATTTTTTAAACTCAGAAAAATTCCATTCTCTTACATGCTCTGGTTTTTCAGAAGACATGCAACTATATCCTCTTAACCTATCTCTGTCAGGTGTTGAAAATATAATTTTTGTATCATATGAAATTATTGAGTGAATAAAAGAAATTAATTTTTCGGGATTAATTAAATGCTCAATGACATCAGAACATATTAAGTAATCAACTTTATCGCTAACTTTTACAAAATTGGGACTTTCAAAGTCTACATCAATCCATTTGCCAAACATATATTTATTTTGGCAGTATTGAATAGGTGCAGGTTGATCTAATCCTATTATATTTTTTGATTTACTTCCTATAATGTGATGCAATTTGTATCCGCAACCACATCCAATATCAACAACGACATCGTTTTTTTTAATATCCCCAGCTATGTACTGATAAACTCCCCATTGATAATATTTAGATGATAATTCTCTGTTTGCATCCCAATAACTTTCTTTTCTGTTTGTATCGAAAGTTAGGTTTCTATCAGTCTTGTATTCAGTATAACCATCTTTTATAAAATATTTGCTCATATAAACCTCAAATTATTTCAATTTAATCTATTTAAAATGTCTGACTATAGAAAAAATATCATTTTTTAAAATGCTAAATCCATTTGGAGTTGATGTAAAAATTAATACAAATACGAACAAAAAAAATAATCCACTACACAAAACATTTAAAAATAGCAATTCGAAGCAGGGAGCAGGCAAATGAAAAAAAATCAACCCTGACAAAACACTAGCAAAAACAGGCCTTGCAATTGATGTAAAAAAATCTTTAGTAGTGTAAGGAACGTGCTTAGACATATAAAACAGCATTGGCAAAGACAAAATATATGTACTAGCCACATAAGCAAAGGCCACACCGGTTGTTCCCCACATAATCCCTAAAGAAATGAAAAAAAGAAAAAATGTCGAGGTCAATATGCCTATTCTTAAATATTCTTGTGACTTGCCACAGGTGACTAACAAAAGTGAAGTTATTGTCAATGGTAACTGAATGAAACCAGCTAAAGACAAAATTCTAAACAAAGGAACGACTTCATCCCAATTCTTTCCAAGCAAAAGCAAAATGAGGCTTTCTGAGTAAACAAAACAAAATGCCATTACAGGCATCGAAAAAAAAGAAATTATTAAAACATACTTATCGGCATATTTTTTAATTTTGTCTGGCTCATTTTGTATTCTTGAAAAAGCACTTACAGACACATTCGCTATAGGTTTTCTTATGGCAAAGATAGGCATCTGTACAACGCTGTGTGCCCTATTATATATACCCAAACCATATGGGCCTATGAACTTGCCAATTAGTATTTGATCTACATGCTGTGTAATGTAAGTTAGTATGTTATATCCAGAGACATGCATGCCAAATCTAAGCATTTTTCTAGCGCCTGTTCTTCTTTTAGGCAAGTTGGGAATCCAGGGGCAAAATATATAAGTCAATGATACTGAAGCAATTGATATACTTATAGTACTTAAAACAAGTGCCCAGTAATTAAAGCCTTGCAAAGCAAAAAAAATAGCTATTGACAACCCTACAATAGAAGAAAATATTTCAATAAATCCAAGAGTCAAAAAATACATATGTCTCCGAAGTAAAGCTGCGTGCTGAATACCAAACCCTTGAATAACTACGGACAATGATAAGGCTATAGTAACATATGTAAGCTCTGGCTTGTTGTAAAACAAAGAAATAAATGGTGCCAAAGCAACAATAGATAAGCCCACAAAAATGCTTATTGCTATGTTTAGCCAAAAAAGCGTGCTTATCTCACCTGGAGAAATGGTTTCTTTTTGAACAGTAGCAAGGGAAAGGCCAGCATCTTTAAACAAAGCTGCAAACCCAACAATCACAGAAACCATAGATACTATACCAAAATCTTGTGGTGTGAGTAACCTGGCTAAGACAACTGTCCTCAATATATTCATAACTACCATTACACACCGAGAGGTAACAGTAGTTACGCCACCGCGAATTGATCTGCGTGACAAATCATGAGATAGTTGATCAGAATCAAAAAGATTTTTTCGGGAAAGGCGTAGGTATTTATTAATGTTTTTCAATTGAAATATCCGGGAGCCTCGGGCGGGCCGTGGGCCGGGGGCTAGCCCCTCTAACCAAAGAGATTAATTTTGATTTTGGCTGAATCTCTGAGACAAGCAATCCACTATTTTTATTAAACTTTATCTTCAAAAAAGGCCTATTTTTGGGCCTTACAGACAACTTTTATCTCGAAAACCGGCGCATTTGGCACTTAAACATACAAGATAATATAATAAAAATTATAAATCGCCTGGACTGTACACTTCCCATTCCAGCATATTCTCGCTTGATTCCTGACCGTAGCCCTGAAAGTTTCCCGCATTGCAGCAGAATCTAATTTACTCCTCGGCATGGCCCCCATCTTCAACCGAAGCATGTCTACAAAGCTCTGGCTTCCGACCGCTAACTCGACTGACCAGATTTCACTCCGACAAAATACGGTATCTCACGCCCGCCCGAAGACTCGATAGATAGAGGGTTGGACGCCGAGGCGTAGTCTTTTATCAGCGAGATCAGAGAGATCAGCCTTTAAAAAATAGGCTGGGTCTCTGAGACCAGCAAGTCTTTGCTTTTATTGAACTTGACCCTCAAAAAAGGCCTATTTTGGGGCTTACAGACAACTTTTGCAGCCAAACACATCGCTTTTTACATATAACTATTTAATATATTGTGATAAAAATCAAAAATCAGCTGGGTTGTACACTTCCCAATCCAGCATATTTCAACTCGAATCATTTCCATAGCACTGGATGTCTTCTCGCATAGCAGCAGAATCTGGTTTACACTGCGGTGCGGCCCCCATCTTCAATCATACTTTCTCCCCACGAATCTTCACAAATCGACACGAATCTTTATCGCTTCGCGGTTAACTCTCGTACGCTCGCTGACTCGCCCAGTGCAATACGGCGTTGCCGTAGACCGAACGCCTATTTAACCGGGCGAGCTTGAGGCACCGAGGCGCGAAGGGAGAATTCTTTTACGTTCGGCACGTTAAACCTCCGCGGTCTCCGCGGCTCTAGGGCCGCAGGCTCGGGCGGAGATACAATGATGCAAAGCTTCTCATTTGCCTTTCTTCTTGATCGTATGCTTGAACTTGAGCACCGCGAAGTTCAGCTCCACGACTGTTTCCGTATCCGTTGTCTGGAGTTCATCGTCAAGAATCTCGGCAATGATTTCTCCGCTTTTGCGCATCAGGGTTTGTTGTTCGGCCTTGTCCTGAACACCGGAAAGGGTTTTGATGTTCCGGGAGAGTTCCCTGATCTTGGCGAAGGTTTCGATGATGGCGAATGTTGTCTGCACGGCCTGGGGGCTTTTGAGTATCGTTGCCAACATGTACAGGCCTTTCTCGGTGAACGCCTTGGGAAGAACCCTGGTTTTTACAAACTTTGCGGTGGAAAATTTCCCCCGCAAATCATCAAGCTCAAGATTCGTTAGCTCCATCAGGTATCCAGACGGAAATTTATCAGGATTGTTCTTGACGGCTTTGTTGATATCCCTGGTTTCCACGCCGTAGAGTTCCGCCAGATCACTGTCCAGAATGACCGATACACCACGGATTTCTTGAACTTTCGATTCAACGTGCTCAAATTTTACCATATCCATGCGTGTTCCTTCTCCGTGGGCTCCGCGTCTCTAGGTCCGTTGCGGCCCGGGCGTGAGATCTAAATCATCGGTCTTTGTTACCTGCCAAGTCCGCGGTAAATCCAATGGACCGTGTTCCGGCCATCGGTTGGATCATCCGTTGCCTGACGGCTTCGAGCAAGCTGAGAATCGCCTGATCATGGCCGATCAGTTTCGTTTCCCATTCCTCAATCTTCGCTGCAGGTTCCTTGTTCGTTGCAAGCAGCCCTCGTAACTTTACAAACGTTTTCACGACCAACAAGCTGACTTCCACGGCTCCGGGTCCGTGGGCTCTGCGTCTCGTTAACATACCACCCCATTGCCGCTTCCAACCCTTCGTCAATCGCGTGCGTTGGCTGATAACCGAACAGTTGGCGTGCCTTGCTGAATAGATGGCTGGGTCTCTGAGACCAGCAAGTCCTTGTTTTTATTAAACTTGTCCAAAAAAACACCCCTTTTTAGGGCCTTACAGACAACTTTTGTCGCACAAAACTTCAGCTTTAATGCCTAAAGCATTAATATAGCTCAACAAAAGTCAAAAATCGCTTGGATTGTAAATTTCCCACTCCAGCATATTCTCGCCATCTATCATCCCGTAGTCGTGAAATCCTTCATGCACTGTTGCGGTACTTTTTTTGTTGCGCGGCATCGCGCCCATCTTCAATCGGAGCATGTCAACAAAGCTCTGGCTCCCGACCGCCAACTCCACAGACCAGATTTCGTTCCGAGACAAGTTCCCTTTTCTAATCGCGTTGTCAATCCAGCCGGAATAATGCTCTCGGAAATCAAAACCATCGGGCATCCCCATGAGACGCGCAAGCTCCTTGACGGCTATGAGACGATATCTTTGCTTGGGTTGGGTAATTTCATGATAACCACTATGTTTCCAATCTTTGGGATGATCCACGGCTCCGGCGCGGTTCATATTCAAATCAACATACAGTGAACAGCGTGCCAGATACTCGTCCGTCTCAATTGCCGTGGCGTGATACCGTTTTTCCCAGAAAGCTCCCTTGCGTCCTCGACGCTTGTTGAACGTCGCTCCAACCCTTGATGC
Source organism: Desulfonatronum thiosulfatophilum (assembly GCF_900104215.1). Classification (NCBI taxonomy): domain Bacteria; kingdom Pseudomonadati; phylum Thermodesulfobacteriota; class Desulfovibrionia; order Desulfovibrionales; family Desulfonatronaceae; genus Desulfonatronum; species Desulfonatronum thiosulfatophilum. The sequence goes on from NZ_FMXO01000017.1 coordinate 13,521, forward strand.
TACAAGCTGCATCATTCTCGGTATCGCATCTCTGTCTTCCTGTCCCAGCACCAACAGATGAATATGGTTCGACGTGACCGTAAAATTGAGAATCGACACATTGTACCGATCACGGCCTTCCTGGAGCCATTTTACCCATAAATCACGATACCATGCGTACTCCAGAAGAAAATCCCGGTTATGGCAGCGATGGGTAATATGCCATACATGGCCAGGGACAAAATATCGTAGAGGGTAGCCCATCACACATCATATTTACATTGCTGGGTCATGAAACCAATTCGGCTGGGTCTCTGAGACCATCAACATTTTGTTTTCATATCGCCCAGCCTTGGAAATCTGCCGACGGCATCGGTAGTCGCGATCCACTGCTTGGGAGAAAGCGTAAAACTGTTGAGCACAGCCTGTGATCTAACCCTGTCGAATTCGACGGGGTTGAAGCGCGGGTTGTTCCGTCGCTCCCATAAGTCAAGAATTTCCAGTGTGTTGCGGTTCCGCAACCAGTTGCGAACGATAGGATAATCACAAAAAAATCGAATCGTTTGCAAGCATTGCTTCACTGCTCAGTAAACCTCATCGTGTTTCCCAATATCAACGAGTACGATCAGTTCATTATCGGTGTCAGAAAGTTTTTCAAACGTGAAAACAATGCGGCAATCATATTCTACGTGGCAGGACCAAAGTCCCTCTAACTTTCCATGCAGTTTGTGCGTTTACAATCTCGCATCAAAAGGATTCATACAAAGATTTGTCAAAACGAAAAATATCTTTTCCTGCAGAGGTACATTATTTCGGGTCGTCTTTTTAAAACCTCTTTTAAACCCTTGGCTCCAGGCAAGCTTATAGGTCATTGGTCAAAAGATCCTTTTTCAGGTCTTCGACGCTTCCAAAGCAGGCTCGTTTTTCACGGACAGCTTGCAGGGTTTCTCTTGCATTGGCCGCGATCTGATCCCGTCTGTCCTCAACTGCACGCAATCTCAAAGTTTCCAGTACGGCTTCCCTGTCCTCCAGCGGCAAGGTTTCGACGGCTTCGATGGCCCTTTGAAAGGGCGTATGTTGGTGAATGTTCATACTATCTCCTAGCTGTTCTGCTTTGGGCTGGGGTCTGACACCTATCAGAGGGCTGGGTCTCTGAGGCCAACAAGTCCTTATTTTTTCAACTTGACTCTTAAAAACACCCCTTTTTAGGGCCTTACAGATAACTTTTATCGTCTAAAACTTCGAATTTATGGCTAATCTATTGATATTGTACAACAAAATTTGAAAAAACGATTGGATTGTAAATAATACATTCCAGCATATTCTCGCCTTCTTTCATCAGCGGGATCAGCGAGATCAGCGTTAAAGAAAAACATTTTGACGCTGATTGCGCGGATCGGGCGGATAATTTAATGCTTCGTGCCGCGGTCTGCCCCCTTCAACATTCTGCAATGCCTTTCACTTTCCCTCCTGCAACAGCTTCATGTCTTCTTCGATCTCTTCAACGGTAGGAAGGGATCCTTTTAATTCATCGGGAAGAACTTCAGTAAGAGTGAATTCACTAACACCCATTGGCTTGTTAATATCCCGAAGGGCAAACTCCGTTTCGATTTTATTTTTATCACGGCAAAGCAACATACCGATCGTTGGATTGTCATCATCTGCTTTGAGTAGACTATCAACTGCAGAAAGGTAAAAGTTTAATTTTCCAGCATATTCAGGAATAAATTTTGTATTCTTAAGTTCGATCACTACATAGCATTTCAACTTGACATGGTAGAAGAGCAGATCCAGGTAATAATCCGAATCTCCAACTTCTAAATGATATTGTCTGCCGATAAAGGCGAAACCTTTTCCAAGTTCTAAAAGAAATTTCGTAATCTGCGCGACAAGCTGCTGTTCAATATCACGCTCATTGAACGGCTGAGCCATACTTAGAAAATCAAATGTATAAGGGTCTTTGATGGCCTGCTGAGCAAGATCAGATTGTGGCTTGGGCAATGTGACTTTAAAATTGCTGATTGATTTTCCTTGCCTGGCATAGAGGCTGGCTTTGATCTGCAAAACCAGCACATCCCGGCTCCAGCCGTTTGCAATAGTTTCCTGAATATAGAAAAGAGCTTTATTATGATCTGAAACTTTATCCAGTAGAATTTTGATATGAACCCAGGGTAATTGTCCCCCGATCTGAGGGATTATTGCTGGAACCGTTTCTGTCATCTGCGAGATCAGCGAGATCAGCGTTAAAGAAATACATTTTGACGCAGATTGCGCGGATCCATTCAAATTATTTCTCGCCCGCTCGAAGACTCGCTAGAGGCGCGGAGGCGCAGAGGGGGGAGGCATTAATTCCTCAATCCTTAAATCCCTCAATTCCCCCTATCTTCCGCACCTCTGCCTTCAACTCCGCAATCTCCAGCGGCAGTCGGTCGTACTCCTCCACCTTGCGCCGCAAGAACTGCACCGTAACCCGGGCCTTTTCCTCCAGCCCGCTCGGCGTCAGCTTATAGAGATAGTTGACCTTATTCTCGGCATTCTTGAAATTCATTACCTTGATGCAACCTTTGTCCACCAAGGCTCTCAGGCAGTAGTTGACCTTACCCAGTGATATCCCGGCCTTTCGCGCCAGTTCGCGCTGGCTGACCTCGGGATTGTCGTTTATTGTTTTGAGGATATGGTAATGGATGGCTTCGTTCATTGAGCGCCTCGCTGCAAGTCGTTCAAGCTTGAACAGGGTGCCTTCTGAATGATGTTGTAGAAAAAGTCAATTCAGTCTTCGCCATATGTTAAGAATGCTCTCGCCCGCTCGTGGACTCGCTAGAGACGCGGAGGCGCAGAGGGGAAAGGATTTAAATTCCCTCTCCGTGAGCTCCGCGGCTCTAAGCCTGCTGCAGGCTGGGCGTGAGATAATCAAAGCAGTCGGCTCTCGCCCGCTCGAGGACTCGCTAGAGACGCGGAGGCGCAGGGGGAGGATTTTAAATTTCCTCTCCGCGTGCTCCGCGACTCTAGGCCTGCTGCAGGCCGGGCGTGAGATATTCAAGGCAGTTGGCTCTCGCCCGCTCGAGGACTCGCTAGAGGCGCGGAGGCGCAGAGGGGGAAAGGATTCAAATTCTTCTCCGCGAGCTCTGCGACTCTAGGGCCGCTGCGGCCCGGGCGTGAGATATTCAAGGCAATTGGCTCTCGCCCGCTCGTGGACTCGCTTGAGGCGCCGAGGCGCAGAGGGGGGAGGATTTAAATTCTCTCTCCGCGAGCTCCGCGGCTCTAGGGCCGCTGCGGCCCGGGCGTGAGATATTCAAAGCATTGGCTCTCGCCCGCTCGAGGACTCGCTAGAGGCGCCGAGGCGCAGAGTAAGTGATGAAAGAGCTTCCAGTTTTTTCCGCGTCCGGGGATGGAGGGGATCTTCCTATAGCCCATCGCCCCTTACCCCATAATCCTTAATCCTTACCCCATCGCCTCTACCCTCATATCCATCTTCCCCAAAACATGATGAAAATAATCCTTGGACCAGACATCCAAATCCCGGGGGTCGGAGATAAAGGGCGCGACATCAGCCCTGGCCAGTTCGAAGTCTACGGATTCGATGCGCCGGGCGATCAGGTCCTTGCATTGGTCGGCTGAAAGCGGTTCTTCATGGGTATAAACACCACGCTGCCGGAGCCTGGCCTCCAAATGTGGAAGCAAAAGCGGCACTTTTCTGCGTACCAGGAAGGCAAAGTCAAACCAGTCTCTTCCTTTGACCCTGTTTTTCCATCCCCGGTACAAAATAGCGTCCATCTTTCCGGCAAACAGGGCAGGTCCGCTAAAGACCCGGACTGAAAACGGCACAGGATCGTCAACATACCTGACCTCATATTCCGCTCCGGGCGGAGGATCAGTGTCGATTTCCAGTTTGACCTTGCACAGGGCGTTTTTATGAATCCTTTTGGCAACGGCCTGGGGCGCTTTGGCCTTGATAATATGAAGCCTGGTATTGGCCTTGATAAAGGCCGACTCGATGGGCGTATGCACGTCTTTTTGGCGATCTTCGATGTCCACACTGAATCCGAATGCCTTCATTTCATATTGCAGGGCTTCAAGATACGGCGCAAGCTGAAATGATTCCGCGGATGCCAGGAGTGAAAAATCAAGATCTTCGGAAAACCTGTCCAGATTGTATAAAAATCTCAGGGCTGTGCCGCCGTAAAACGCGGCATGGGTGAAAAAATCCGTTCGCGACAGGCCAAGCAGGGCCACGGCCTGGATGGTCTCGGCCAATGCCCTGTGCGCGGAGCCATGATTTTTCTCCAGGTGCTCCTCAAACATCTGGACACAGGCTTCACGCATGGCGCCTCCTTTGAAGAAATTTTCCAAAGACCTTTAAGGTTGAGGTATGATAATATGCGCTCAAGTCCCTCAGAATCTTCCGGTCCAATTGCCTGAATTCATCCAGGTCCAGACGCAGGTCCTCGAAAAGCAAAGCCTCGATCCCCTTGATGGAGCGCACTCCGGATGCGCGGTACAATTCATCGCACAGGGCTTTTTCCGGACAGGCCATGAGAAAACGGTCCGGCGCATCACCCATGAGGGTTACACCATGAGGATACGCGGCCGCAGGGACATCCTGATAAAAAAAAGACCCGGCGGGTGTGTCGTATCTCTTTTTCCTGCCCTTGCTCAAAGTAGCTGAAGTGATGTGTGCTGCATGCTCGGGGATCAGGCCGTACCAGGCAAGGGCATAAACAAAGGAGACATACGAAGGGCCGTAGATCCGATTGGCCGCCCTGCACCGCGTTACAATATCATCCGCGCTTCGGGCCCGAACATACAATCCCCTCTTGAGGCGGTGCAGCACCCCCTGGCGGACAAGGCGGACTGTCTTTTCCCTGGGGTTGGCATGATGGGCAAAGTGATGCTGCAGCCATAATGAGTCAGGCAAATCAACAAGTGCGTTTTGCATATTTACTCCAACAAATACGCTTTACCTATACTTGCCGGAGAAAATACGCAAGCAGCACTCATCTTGCGAATTCCGCCCCATCTTGATGTCACAAATTGTGATTTCAAGTTTTCCGATTCTTCCCTGGTAATCTGGAACATGAAATCAGAGGAAGCGCTTAATATTCCGCTTGACAGCTTGCATCAGGACACGGTGTTCAACTCCGTATAGTTCCCCTCGGCGGCTCCGCGGCTCTAGGCCTGCTGCAGGCTGGGCGTGAGATAAAATCCTTTGGCTCTCGCCCGCTCGAGGACTCGCTAGAGACGCAGAGGCGCAGAGTAAAGAGTTTTTTTCCTCTCTGTGAGCTCTGCGGCTCTAGGCCTGCTGCAGGCCGGGCGTGAGATAATCAAATCAGTTGTCTCTCGCCCGCTCGCGGACTCGCTAAAGGCGCGGAGGCGCGGAGAGGAAAAAGATTTTTGACTGAGCCTTTTCAAACCCTCGGCGGCTCCGCGGCTCTAGGGCCGCTGCGGCCCGGGCGTGAGATATTCAAGCCATTGGCTCTCGCCCGCTCGCGGACTCGCTTGAGGCGCGGAGGGGAACTATTTGTTCTTATCCGAGATGGAGCAACGGACAAGGTCCTCCGATTATAACTCACTACAGCTTGTCACTATTACAAAAGTTCCTTGAATTCCTCCACGGTCAGGCCCGTGTCCTTGATGATCCCACCCATGGTGAAAGCATCAATGGGATTGGCTCGGGGTATGGTGATGATCCTCTCGCCATTGGTCATGGTGATGTGTTTTCTAACTCTGGCGACCCAAAATCCATGCTTTTCAAGAGCATTCACGGCCCTTTGGTGATTGATCCCGGGCAGTTTAGGCATGAGCGACGTCGACGTACCTGATTTCGTTTTCAACGGTCAACAAATTAACCGTATGCAAATAGTCCTGAATGGCTTCCTTAATGTTCTCAAGCGCTTCATCCTCGGTCGCCCCTTGCGACCAGCATCCCGGCAACCCTGGGACCCAGACCGCGTATCCTTCTTCAGTCTTCTTGATATTCACGGAATACCTCATTCTGTACCTCCTCATATATAGCTGGTTGGATTCTGACCCTGAACCATCGTGGGAGCCACGGGGTCTGTCCCACCGACCGTCTACAATCATTTTTTTAGCCCAAAAAAGCCTGTTTCGATTTGGAATCAAACGATGGTACCGCAGAAAGACCTTTCTTCCAAATACAACACTTCTCAAGATAATCATCAAAACGTGCCACTAAAAGCTTCGATACCGAGCAAGTGGCAGCCCCTGCTGTTCGACAAACCGACATGAAACTTGCCATTGCGTCGCGGTTGCTCTCGATCCATAGAGCTCCCCTTTTCTTTTATCAGCAAGATCTGCGAGATCAGCGTTAAAGAAAAATTTTGACGCGGATTGCGCGGATCCATTCAAAATTATCTCTCGCCCGCTCGAAGACTCGCTAGAGACGCAGAGGGGGGAGAGTTTTAAATTCCCTCTCCGCGTGCTCCGCGGCTCTAGGCCTGCTGCAGGCCGGGCGTGAGATAATCAAATCAGTTGTCTCTCGCCCGCTCGCGGACTCGCTAAAGGCGCGGAGGCGCGGAGAGGAAAAAGATTTTTGACTGAGCCTTTTCAAACCCTCGGCGGCTCCGCGGCTCTAGGGCCGCTGCGGCCCGGGCGTGAGATATTCAAGCCATTGGCTCTCGCCCGCTCGCGGACTCGCTTGAGGCGCGGAGGCGCAGAGGGGAGGGAGATTTTATTCTTCTCCGCGTGCTCCGCGGCTCTAGGGCCGCTGCGGCCCGGGCGTGAGATATATTTGGCTCTCGTGGCTTGACCGGGTGAAGATGGCTGCATATTACATTGGTTGACATCGTTTGACATCGATGGAGGTTCCATGACTCAAATTACCGCCCGCTTATCGGATGAAGTTCTCTCTTCCCTGGATGCTGCCGCGACTCGATTACGCCGCTCGCGTGCTGAAGTGGTACGCCAGGCGGTAGAGTACTACCTTGATGATTTCGAGGACATCTCCCTCGCCATCGAGGTATTGCAAGACCCGGCGGATCTGGCATTGGATTGGGAGAAGGTAAAGCGTGACCTACTCAATCTCGATTAAACGAAGTGCTGCAAAGTCACTCGAGAACATCCCCAAACCCGACCGACTACGCATCATCGAAGCGATTGATTTTCTGCGGGAAAATTCTAGCGCCGGATCTGTCTTGAAGGGCGAGTTCTCCGGATTGCGTCGGATACGGGTTGGCATGTACCGAGTCGTGTATGAAGTCCAGGATACACAATTGACGATTTTAATCGTACGGATTGGTCATCGACGCGGGGTTTATCGCTGAAACACCCTCTCATGATCTCCTCACGGCCGAGATCAGCATCCATGACATCTTCTTCCGGGAACCATGAGCCATGGCCGTAGCTGCGATACCTACTCCTGAACCGTCTGCCCCGGCAGCAACGGCGGCATCGGGCATTCCAGGGCGTCGCAGACGGCCCGCAGCACTTCCGCCTGCGAGATGCTGACCATCCCGTCCGCCACGATCACTTCGGAGCAGGCCGTAATCAGATCCCTTTTGGATGACTCCCGGAGCCGGTTCAGCTTTTCCAGGGCCTGGTCCAGGGCTTGAATGGCGCATTCTTCTTCGGAACGCAGAGAAAGGCCGGGCAGACCTAGCTCCTCTGCTCCCTTGGCAAAGGCCATGGACACGTCTTCAGGCCTGGCGCCCACATGGGCCAGGGATGAGAGAATCAGCGAGATTTCCAACACGGCCTGGTGCAGCGCCACATGGCCGAACACGTGGGACTTTCGGATTTCGAAGGAGGGCTCCAGATGGCGCAGCACGGCGCGGTGCACGGCCCATTCGAAGAGACCCACCCGTCCATCGGCCTTGATCATGGCCTGCAGCGTGTCCTGAAAGACCGGATAGCGGTCAAAGGGCATTCGGCGCAGGGCCGGAAAGCACAGGTCCAGGAGCGGCAACCGCAGCTCCGGCCGGACATTCGCGGCGGCGAAGTTGAGGACGTCTTGTTTCAGGATCGTTCCGAATCCCGCGCCAATGGCATCCAGCTGCCTGCCGGCCACGACATCGTCCTTGTCCAGCAACAGGGCGAACATTACGGCGAAGACGTGGACGGGGTCATGAGCGGCCTCCACAAGATGCGGAGGGATTCGGCGCTTGAGCTGTTGGGCGTGGGCCACATGGGCCTCGTCCAGCTGCCCCACCGTGGCGGTCAAATCCGCGGCCCGGGGAGCACGAGCCGCGCCGGCCGGTTCGGCGGGAGCGGCCGGGGCCAGCCCGGAGAAGGCGAAATCCTCCCGGGGTGCATGCCGGTCGTCCCGTACTCCAGGCGAAACATGTTCGTTCAAGGCCGGATACGTTCCGTCCCAGCGCGGATCCACCCGCCGGATGCGTTCCTCCAGGGGCGGATGGGTGGCGAACAGGGAATTCATGAACCCTCCCACGCCCTGGGCGAAAAACATGTGGCTGGCCTGGGCCGCGTTTTGGTGTTCCAGCCGTGATCCCTGGGACAGGACGCCGATCTTTTTCAGCACTCCGGCCATGGCCTGGGCATCCCTGGTGAACTGCACGGCCGAGGCATCGGCAAGATACTCCCGTTGCCGGGAAATCGCCGCCTTGATCATGCTGCCGAAAAACATGCCCAAGGAACCGACAATAATGAACCCGACGCCCGCAACCAGAGGCAAGGCGGACCCTTTGCGGTCCCGGGAGCGCCCTCCGCTGTAAACGGCCATGCGCAGCATCATTCGCCCGGCCAGACCGAGAATGATCAGACCGTGGATCACGCTCATCAAGCGAATGTTCAACCGCATGTCGCCGTTCAGGATATGGCTGAATTCATGCCCGATTACGGCCTGCAGTTCCGAACGGGTCAAGAGCCTGGCGCTGCCGTTGGTCAGGCCGATCACGGCGTCGCCGGGCGTCTGCCCCGCGGCAAAGGCGTTGATGCCGCTTTCCTGGTCGAGAAAATAAACCGGCGGAACCGGCACGCCGGAAGCAATGGCCATTTCCTCCACCACGTTCAGCACCTTGCGTTCGTCGGGATGGCTGCTGTCCGGAGACAAGAGGCGACCGCCCAACAATTCGGCAACGGCTGCCCCGCCCCGGCGCAACTGGGCCATCTTGAACAGGGTGCCGGAACCGATGATAAAGAGGATCACCACGCCCAGCAGGACCAAAAACTCGGCCATGGCCAGAAATTCGCGCCATGCCGAAGCCGCTGTCGGCGCCTCGACCATCAACAACAAGAACACCAGCAGGTAGACCGTGAGCACGATCCCTGCCGTAGCCGCAATAAACAGCACGACCATCAGGCCGCTTCTGCGGCGGGCCCGTTCCTGACTCTCGAAGAAATCCATGACTGTGCCGGGATAAGGTTGCGATACGGTTGACGCTAGAACTGCACTTTCGGCGCTTCGCGGAATTCACTCCCATCGAACTCCAGCAAGGCGGCACGCTCGAAGCCGAACGCCCCGGCAAACATGTTCTGCGGAAAGGATTCCCGGTAGGTGTTGTAGGTCATCACCGTGTCATTGAAGGCCTGGCGGGCGAAGGCCACCTTGTTTTCCGTGCTGGTCAGTTCCTCGGTCAACTGCATCATGTTCTGGTTGGCCTTCAGGTCCGGATAGTTCTCCACCAGGGCGAACAGCCGGCCAAGCGCTCCGGAGAGCATGCCCTCGGCTCCGGCCAGACCGGCCATGGCAGTGGCCTGCCCGGGATTGGCCGCCGCGGCCTGCATGGCACCATGAGCCTGATTGCGGGCCATGATCACGGCTTCCAAAGTGCCCCGTTCATGGGCCAGATAGGCCTTGGCCGTCTCCACCAGATTGGGAATCAGATCGTAGCGCCGCTTGAGCTGGACGTCGATCTGGGCAAAGGCGTTCTTGTAGCGGTTTCGCAAGCTGACCAGCCGGTTGTAGATGCTGACGACCAGGAATCCAAGGACGACGAGCACGACCAGAACGACGATCAACGAAGTGGACATGTCGAATTCTCCTGTTTGAGGACGAAAAGGAGGGGTAAAGGCCGTTACGCGGCTTCGCCGGACAACATCTTGTTGAAGTTGATCAAAAAGCAGGAATTGTCAACTTTTTCGGAAGCCGAGCGGCACCAGATGGAATGTTTCGAGTAGCCATGGGGTGAGTCTTGACTCGGCAACCCCATACACATACCTATACACATCAACGGAGGTTCTATGCGTACGAACATTGATCTTGACGATGTCCTCGTGGAGGAAGCCATGCGCCTTTCTAAGGCAACAACAAAAAAAGAGGTTGTCCATCAGGCGCTGAAGGAGTTTGTCGCCAATAAGCGTCGCAAAGATTTACGCGACCTGCGCGGCAAGATTTCCTTCGCACCTGATTATGACTACAAGACCCTGCGGGAATCTGCATGATTCTGGTGGACACCTCGGTATTGGTGGACTGGCTGCGCGGGATGAACAATAAGGCCGGGGAACAGTTTGATCATATTATCAACAGTGATCAACCGTTCGGCATCTGCTCCATTGTCTGTCAGGAACTGCTCCAGGGATCAAAAAACCGGCAGGAATTCGAATTGCTCAAAAACTATCTGCAGACACAGCGTTTTTTTCACCCGCTTCATCCCATCGGCTCCTACATCGAAGCCGCAAATATTTATTTTGCCTGCCGTCGTAAAGGTCTGACTCTCCGAAGCACCGTGGACTGCCTGATCGCCCAGATCGCTCTGGAAAATGATTTACTGCTCCTGCACAACGACCGGGACTTTGAGTTCATCAGCCAAGTGACGGACCTGCGTTGTTATTGAGTCACCGAAGGCAACAGGCATAACGGCATCAAGATGGATGCATGCCACTCCAAAACTTACGGGAACTATGGTCAATGCTTTTCCTCGAAAACGTATTGCTCCAGAAACGACCGCAACCCTTCCACGTATACCGCTCCGGAGCTAAGAAAGCCCATGTTGTGGCCCCCGGAGATTTCCAGAAACATCTTCGATTCCGGTGCGGTTGCGTACAGAGCCTGCCCATGGGCGAAAGGGACCAGTTCATCCTCGGGACTGTGCACCACCAGCACGGGGGCCTGCACATCGCTTATTCGGGCCAGGGAATTGTAGTTGTATTTGGCCAGCCAGCGCACGGGCAGGAGCGGATACAGTCTGGCGGCCATGTCCGGCAACGAGGTGAAGGCGGATTCGATGATCAATGCCCCGACGGGTTGGCTGGAGGCCAGATATGTGGCCACGGCCCCGCCCAAAGAACGGCCGAACACGACAATCCGTTCCGGAGCGACGTTTTTATCCTCCAGAAGAAACTTCCAGGCCGCCCGAACATCCCGATAGGTTCCCGACTCGCTGGGCCGGCCTTCGCTATTGCCGAAGCCTCGGTAATCGAAGATCAGCACGGACAGTCCCAGATCGCGGAAGATCCGGATGGAATCCAAACGGTGTCCGATGTTCCCGGCGTTGCCGTGGCAGAACAGCACCACGCCGCGTGCATTTTCCACGGGCACGTACCAGGCGTGAATATTCACGCCGTCTTCCGTGCGCAGGGTCAGGTCATCGAACTCCCATCCGTAATCCGCCGGCGTCTGGGCAATCTCGGCGACAGGATAATAAATCAGGGCATCCTGGCGCAGATACACCAGCCCCGTCAGCCCAAGATAGAGTAAAACCGCGACAGCGGCGATGGAAACCGTGGTATACATGGTTGTCTCGTCGATAATTTATCAATGCCGCACGGAACTACTCAGCTTCAAAGCAGGAAAAGGTTACTTTTTAAATCCTGTGGCAAGCATGACCTGGATTCCCGCCTGCGCGGGAATGACTTTGTTTTTCAATGCCGTCACCGAGTCAGTCATACCCGCGCAGGCGGGTATCCAGTCCACTTGTACTCGGATGAGCTGATTAGTTACGGCCGCACGAACAATCCGTTCATTCTTTCCACCTACGTCAATCACACGCTTTCTGGGGAAAGGCCTGCCGCAGCTCGGCGAAATCCAGCCGCTTCGTCCAGTGTTCGGAGCAAAGACAGAACAGCTTCAAGGCAAGGTTTTCAGCCCGCTCAAAAAGGCGATCCCAGTTCACCTTGTGAAAGGCGGTCCAGACTGTGGGTGCGGCGGCGGCCTTGTCCGGGTCGAACCCGTCCTCCTCATCCAGTTGGGCATAACACAGGTTTCGCAGTTCGGAGAGATCCAATGCCGGAGGCCAATGAAAAAAGCTCAGCAGCTTGTGCGCAAAGCGGCCCTGCGCAAGCCGGCTCACCAGCAACTGGTTGCTCAGGGCGCCGCGGACGTCGCCGAGTCGCAGGCCCGCATGCCCGGCCAGAATGTGCAGGACTTCAGCCCGGTCCGCCAGGAATGGCGCAATAATGTCCGGATAACGACTTGTGCGGTTGACGAGTCGGTCGAGACCGGTTTCCAGGAGACGGTGCAAGGATCTGGTAACGCCTGAGGACGGCCGGCCGGGACGTCTTCCGGAAAGAGCGTGGATAACCGGATGAAAGGTCGCATCCAAAGCAACATGGGACAGGTACCCCAGGACAAAGGCCTGATCCCGCCCGGAGGCGTCCTCTCCGGCCTGCACGACCATGAAACTGAACGCCTCGGCCCGCATCACGGGGTCTGACCCATGTAGGACCTTGGCCATGCGCCGGCCCCGAGCGCGGTAGTGATAGAAAAACGCATCCGGAATAATCGAACCCAGCGAGAACATCCGTGGCTGATTCAATACGAGATTGGCCGAAGGATGAGGGAGATCGCCGTTCTGCAACCGCGTCATGAGTCTTTGCGCGAACCAGAGATGAGTGTTTTCCTTGGGCATTGACCGTCCGATACGCGTAAGTAGTTAATGGAGGAGTCAAAAAAACTGTAACTACTTAGCTGAGGTCCGTCTTGCCTTGATTTTGCGGCCTCGCGGACTCCTTCGCCGGCTTCGTAACATCAAACCATTGCGAGAATAAACAGCACTTGGAGCTTCAAGTGCTTGGCAATGGTTTGATGAACGTATCCTGGCTCAGTCAAACATGCGAGACCGCAAAATCAAGGCAAGCCGGACCAATCCTGGGTACTTTCAGAATATGCTGAAGAGTTACAAAAAACTAGACAATAGATAGTAGGTAAGCAAGCCCGCTCCCAGCGGACCGTAGATGAACAGTCACGGCAGGCAATTCGAGCCTTTCTTCCTGGCGAGCAGCCCGAAAACGATCCCCCCGGCCAGAATGGAGATCAAAATGATCCAAATCGAAGACATGCTTTTCCTCCTCACATCCATCCGCTCTCGGTTCACCATTCGAGATTACGATGCTGTCGGTGAATTATTTCGCTGCCAAGCGCATAATCGATGCATTTAAAATAGCGGCTTCACGTATTGACAGAACCAAATTCGTTTCGATAATGTGAATCATTCATTTTTTGAAAGCTGATTAAACTTTCGTGTTCACCTTAATCCCAGGAGGTATTGTCATGAGCTGCGAAGTCAATGTTCCCCATCATCACCATCCCATCGAGCACGCCAAGGTCGGCAGGAAAGTCTGCGACTTCACGTTGGAGACCTATGTCCCCCGGGAAGGATCATTTGGAACGGTGAACCTGGAAGAAGTCCAGAAGGCCGGGAAATGGACCATCCTGTTTTTCTATCCGGCTGATTTCACCTTTGTCTGCCCCACTGAGTTGGCCGATCTGGCCGAGAAGCACCAGGCACTTGAGCAATTGGGATGTGAAGTGATTGCCGTTTCCACGGACACGAAATTCGCGCACCTGGCCTGGCGCACCAGCGAGAAGCTGCTGGAGAACGTCAGGTACATCATGGCTGCTGACCCCACGGGCGCGCTGTCGCGATACTTTGGGGTATATGATTGTCAAACGGGTCTTGACCTGCGGGGCACGTTCATTATCAACCCCGACGGGGTCCTGGTCTCCACGGAGATCAATTTCTACAACGTAGGAAGAAACTCCGACGAGCTGCACCGCAAGATGGAGGCCAACATCCACCTGCGCGAAAATCCCCAGGAAGCCTGCCCGGCCAAATGGACCAAGGGCGCAAAGACCCTCACCCCCTCCGAAAAACTGGTGGGCAAGGTGTATGAGTCCCTCCAGGAATAGTTGGAAGTGACAAGATCACCACTATTCAGCAGATTCTCATCCGAGCCACCCCCCCGGCTTGCATAACGAAGCCCCCCTTCCTGTGCCGACAGGCAAAGGTTGGGGGGCTTAGAGTTTTTTATGCTTCATCCGCCTGGAGCTAACTTTTTATTTGAACCGCCCGTTTCGCTCAAGACACGGAGGACGCCAAGGAAATAATTTTTGAAAGCAGGGAAAGAGCTGCTTTCCAAAAGGATTGCTGCTCCCTCGCGGGAGAAAACAAACATCGCCGTCAGGCGTGAAGCCTTTTGACTTCCGCATCTTTCTTGGCGGAAGTCAAAATATCTTCTTTACGTCCTCCGTGCCTTGAGCGAAGCGGGCGGTTCCTAGATTTTACCACTTTCCCCATGTACTTGAACCGGATGAGCCGTTTTTTAAGGCACCGTTACCGCGGCATGGAGCGGAAGCTTTTGCAGCATTTCCCTGACCGCCGCCTCCAGTTGCCGGTCGCGGCCGGCTATTTCATCCGCCGGAGTGTGTTCGACGACCAGATCCGGCATGGCGCCGTTGTGCTCCATGTCGGTGCCGTCCGGCAGATACCAGCCCCGAAACGGCGTGCGTACCGAGGCCCCGTCGATCAGGGAATGGCTTCCGGTGGAGATCACGCCGCCGTATGTCTGTCGGCCGACGAGCGTTCCGCGCCCAAGGGTGGTGAATGCATGCGCCAGGATTTCCGAATTGGAAAAGCTCTTCTCGTTGGCCAGCATGTTGATCGGCAAGGTGTACCGCGGGGCGTCAAGCCGATCCTGGGGATATCGGCCATACCTGTAGGGCTCGGCTCCCGCCGGAATGGTGTAGGCATGCTCCGAGGCCATGATGGACGTCAGGATTCGGTCAGAGGTGTGCCCGCCGCCATTGTTGCGCACATCAATGATCAGTCCGTCCTTGCCTTCCGCGGCGGCATACAAATACGCCTGAAACCGTTCCAGCGACGCCTCGTTCATGGCCTGGATGTGAATATATCCGATTCGTCCTCCGGACATCTCGGCAACTCGACGCCGACTCTCCTCCTGGAAGGCCTCATATCGCAAATGCGCAAATTCACTATAAGAGATCGGGGTGAGGATTGTCTGGTATGCAAGCCGTCGATTCCCCACCGGTCGCTCAAAGCCCACGATGACTTCCTGGTCCACTTTCCCCCGTAATCGTTCCAACAGCGTGTCTGATTCGTCAAAACCACGCATGTCGATGCTCGTGACGACATCGCCTTGCTGCATGCGGACCGGACCGCGATCCGCGGGACTGCCGGGGATGATCTCCGTGATCCGGTATCCCTTCCGCCCATTCTCCAGGGCTACTTGTTCCGAGTCGATGCCCAGACGCCCCGACGGCTCGCGCAACGCGGAACCGGGGCCCGGATTGTGAAGTCCCATATGCGAGGCAGCCAGCTCTCCCAGCAACCGATTTGTGATGTCACTGAATTCGCCGGCTGTCCGAGCCCGGACGACAAGTTCCTCGTAATCCGCCACGAGGGCCTTCCAGTCCAGGCCTTTCAAGTCGGGACGATAAAACGCTTCCTCGATCACTCGCGCGGCTTCCCGGAACTTCTGCAGGGACTGCCGGCGAAGATCAATCCGGATGCGGTCGGAAATGTCCACGTTCGTATTGGTCCGCCCGTTCAACGTCGCGATGCTGACACGGCCGTCGACAATGTAGACCACGCGATCGCCGACGATGTTCAAATGCTGGACATTGCCACGAGGCCCCAGGCGTTTGCGGTCGCGTCCATCCCAGTTCACGACGACAAGCCCCTCACTGCCATTGTTGAAAACGTAGCGGTCGCCGCTCGGCGTCATTTCGTTGCCGATCTGATTTGCGGGAGAGAAGGTCACCCGCTCCACCCGGCGCCAGGCATTTTCCAGTTCAAGCCCCCGGTCGACCTGCCATTCAGGTTGGGAGATGGAGAGCATTGTACCGGGCTTGCGAACCGGCAGAGGGCGACGCTTTTCAGCGGCTTGTTGCGCTTCCCGGTAGTAGTTGTTCAGCTCGGCCCTGGTCCAGTTTTCCATGTCCGGATCGAGATAGACCCTGTACAGGTCATAGCTGTCGCCCGTCCGATTTGAGACGAAGGTCAGCTTTCGGCCGTCCGCGGACCACCTCGGGCTGAAATCATTTCGCGGATGGCGGGTGATGTTCACGGGTTCCTTTGACCCGTCAGCTGGAACAATGAAGATGTTCGTGCTGAAATTCAGATCGTTCTGGGCATAGGCGATATGGCGGCCATCCGGAGACCAGCGCCACTCCAGGTTGCTGTCCCAGCCCCTGACAAGGGTGCGCTTGTCGCCCGTGAGAAGATCCATGACCACAAGATCTCCACGGCCGCGGCGAAAGGCAATGGAGTTGCCGTTTGGGGAAGGAGAGACATTGCGGTCATTGGTCTGCTCGGCAACAACCGGCAGGACGCGGAACTGCACGGCGTCGTGCCAACGGGCCGGCTTCTGCTGGCCGGGAGTCAGAGCGGACTGATCCGCCGTGCAAACATCTTTGGACTCCGAGGTTTCATCCTCGGGCAACTCCAGACCCGGCTCCGGGTCGACGGGATCCAAAGGATCGTTTGGCCCCACCGGGGTAAACGGATCCTCCGCCATGCCGCTGTCAAGGCTCGCATACATGTACTTCGGATCCGGCGATACATGAAGCGGCACGAAAGCCAGGTCCGAGGCCTGCGCTTGCTCCGCGATTTTGAGCGCTTCCGCCGCCTGACTTTCGGAGGAAAGTTGGATTTCCTTGCGGGTCAGTACCACCTGGGCCTTATAAATTGAAGACGTGCCGTCCTCATCGCTGCTGAAATACAAATACAATCCGTCCGGCGACCAGGCGATATCCTGGTGGCGCGCATGGGAATCCGGAGTCACGGCACGGGTGGGGCTGTACGCATCCATATGACGGACATAGACTCGCCCATAGGCGATAAATGCCATCATCTTTCCGTCCGGACTCAGCGCCGCCTCGGTCACGTCGCGGTTGATCCAGCGCAGCGCATGGCCATCCCACCCGTCATCTCCCATCCGAAGGGCAATGGCCGTGGGTTCGGCCTCGGGATCTCCCAGATCCAGGGAATAGAGGCGATCCCACACCTGGAGAACGGCTGTGCCTCCATCCCGGGATACGTCAAAATGATGAACATCCCGACCTTCGAAATTCGTCAGTCGCTGCGGCTCACGAGTGTCATCGTCCAGGCGGATGCTGTAGAGATTCACCGTATCGAGTTGGCGATCCGACATGAAGACCAAAGTATTGTCGTCGATCCACCTGGCATTGCCGTCGTCGCCTTCCCATTCCGTCAGCGCCTCGAAACGGTCATTGATCAGATCGTGAACCCAGACGTTCATGGCATCCGGTCCCCGGTAATGTCGCCGGTTCCAGTCGTGGTAATGCCCTCCGCGGGTAAAGGCGACTCGCTTGCCGTCCGGAGAAAACCGGGGATCGGAACCGAACGCGTCATGGAGACGTTCATGCTCTCCGCCTTGCGGAGATACTCTGTAGGGACGCTGATCGCGGTAGACATCGGCCTCGAGCAAACTTGAGAAGGTGATGACCTCCCGGCCCTCCCGGTCACGCGTCCAGTCCGGATTATTGATGAAGCGGTCGCTGTAGGTGAGCTGGGTTGATCGGGTGCCGTCGCGCTGGATGCGCCAGAGATTCATGTACCCGTCGCGCATTGAGGTGAAGACGATGGATTCACCGTCCGGGCTCCAGCTTGAATGCAGATCATCAAGGTTGTGGCTGGTCAACCGCTTTGCTTCGCCGCCTTGGACAGGCGCCAGCCAGAGATTCCCGCCGGCACTGAAGACGATCTCCGAACCGTCCGGGCTGATGGAGGGAAAACGTGGCAACTTCAAAAATTCGGATTCAGCGGAAGCATGATATGGCGCGAAAACGCCCATTCCCAATGCGAGCAGCATGATTACGGCAATCCGCGCGGCATACTCACGCATCCGGGCTCTTTTTACGTTATTTCCTTCGCCTGCCTTCCCTTGACTGATACACTTCATGAAATATCCCCAAAATTTATACTGCAACAACTCACGGCGAACGCGGGAAACTCGCTGCCCCGGCGTCCAACCGATGTATTCCTGGCCGATGAGCCGCCGGTTTATCAAAACCCATACCAAGCGCCGGAAGACGCTGCGTCGGATTTCGCGCAAGCATCTGGCCGGTCAATCGGCATAATTTTGCCCATTAGAGGCCGTTTTGCCCCTCTCTTTGAGACGAATCCTTCACCCAATCCGGTTCACGAGCGGAAAAGACAGTGAAAGATTGCTCCTATTAGAGAAAAAGCATGAATGTTGGAGTCCTCGTCACGGTTTCTGCATCGAGAGATTCCACTTGGACGATCCGTTATTGATTATGTTGCGTTTTTACAACGGCTGATATCTACCGAATACTATTTATTTCAAAAAAATAATGCAGCACTTCAGGTCCGGACGAGCCGCCTTGCCTGACGATCGTCATAACATTGACGCGCGTCATTTTCTCGACAAATTCCACGAAATGCTCAACATGTAATTTTGCCAACTCTGCATCTGGTGCGGATTGCTGGGCAGGCTCTGATGTACGCATAAAAAAAGCCCCTGACCCATGTAGTGACATGGGTCAGGGGCTTTATGGCTTCCGCTGCGTTGAATGCTAATGGTCCACGGCTGCTCCGGCTCCCCGAGGCGAGCGGATGGACTCCACCAGATCCTGGATTTCCTGGGGCGGGGCCTTGGTCACCGAAGACACCGCAAATGCCACGAGGAAGTTCAGGACCATGCCCACTGTGCCGATGCCTTCCGCGGTAATCCCGAAGAACCAGGGGTCGACACCGAGGAACCTTGTCTGGATGATGTAGAACATGGTGAACCCGATCCCGGCGATCATCCCGGCAATGGCCCCTTCCTTGTTCATCCGCTTGGAAAAAATTCCCATGATGATCACCGGAAAGAAGGACGAGGCGGCCAGACCGAAGGCAAAGGCGACGATCTGGGCCACGAATCCCGGCGGGTTGATCCCGAAGTAACCGGCCACGAGCACGGCTATGCCGATCATGATCCGACTGAGGAGCATGCGTTGCTTCTCCGAAGCCTGCCGATTGATCATCCGGTAATACAGGTCATGGGACACGGAAGAAGAAATTACGATCAAGAGGCCTGAGGCCGTGGACAAGGCCGCGGCCAGACCTCCAGCGGCCACCAAGGCAATGACCCAGTTCGGCAGGTTGGCGATTTCGGGGTTGGCCAAAACGATGATGTCGCGGTCGATATACAGTTCGTTGTCGTTGGGCGTGGGCTGATTGGCCACGATCCGCTGCCCGTGCTCTCCTCTCTCGTCGGTGAACCGCGGAGTTCCCTCAAATGCCGGTCCCGCGCGAAACTGCATGATTCCGTCGTTGTTCTTGTCGATCCAGGCCACGAGGCCCGTCCGCTCCCAGTTGAGAAACCAGCTTGGCGCTTCGGCGTACGGCTGCTCGTTCAAGGTGTCGATGATGTTGTAGCGGGCGAAAGCGGCCACCGCCGGAGCCGTGGTGTACAGGATGGCGATGAACAGCAGGGCGTAGCCCGCGCTGATCCGGGCGGCCTTTACGCTGGGCACGGTGTAGAAACGGATAATTACGTGCGGCAGACCGGCCGTGCCGACCATCAGAGCCATGGTGATGCAAATGACCGAGAGCATGCTCATGTTCCCTTCGCCGAATGCCGAGGTGTACTCCCGGAACCCCAGGTCCGTGGCAATTCCGTCAAGGGCCGTGAGCAGGTATTGTCCGGCATACTGGCCCTCGGCGATGGTGGACCCGAAGCCGATCTGGGGAATGGGATTTCCGGTGACCTTGATGGAAATGGCCACGGCGGTGATCACGAACGCCGTAATCAGCACGCAGTACTGGGCCACCTGGGTCCAGGTAATGCCTTTCATCCCGCCCAATGCTGCATAGAAGAAAACGATGGCCATGCCGATCATGACCCCCGTGTTCACCTCCACCTCCAAAAAGCGGCTGAAGACGATGCCAACGCCGCGCATCTGCCCGGCGACATAGGTCAATGAAACAAAAATGGCGCAGATCAGCGCCACGAGGCGAGCCGTATCCGAATAGAAGCGGTCGCCCACGAAATCCGGCACGGTGAATTTTCCGAACTTGCGCAAATACGGAGCCAGCAACAAGGCCAGCAGCACGTATCCGCCCGTCCAGCCCATCAAGTAGACGGCTCCGGTGTAGCCGAGAAAGGATATCATCCCGGCCATGGAAATGAACGATGCGGCGCTCATCCAGTCCGCCGCGGTGGCCAGACCGTTGGCCAAGGGCGGAATCCCGCCTCCGGCGACGTAGAAACCCTTGGTGTCCTTCACCCGCGAACGCCATGCAATGGTCAAATACAATCCAAAGGTCAAACCGACCATTATGTAGGTCCAGTGTAATATAGACATGGCATTCTCCTTTCTCACGAGATGCTGTCGATTGCGTCCCGGTGAAATTTATTGTGCTTCTATTCTTGGACGTCGTATTCCTTGTCCATTTTGTTCATCAACCAGCAATAGACAAAAATGAGTACGACAAAGACATAGATCGATCCCTGCTGGGCGAACCAGAAACCGAGCGGAAAACCTCCAATCATAATCTTGTTCAACGGATTCACCAGGAGAATGCCGAACACGAAACTTACAAGTCCCCAAATCCCCAGAAGAATGCCGATCAGGCGCAAATTCTTTCCCCAGTACTCATCCATTCGTGTTTTCATCTTACCCCTCCCGAGGATTATGGTTGGATATGGAAACTGCCTGGAAAAGACCCCATTGTCTTTTCCTCCGCAGGGCGCCGCACGTTTGTTCCGATCGCGCACCATCTCAACCACCAACGGCAACGGATCAAGTGCTTTCTACAACCACCGCCAGCTTCGTCCGGCCAGATACAGATCCCGCAGAGTCTTGATCTTCCCGCCGTGCAGCTTGTGCACGAAATACAGAAAGAGATAGGCTGTCTGCATGGCGTCCTGAAGCGCGTTATGTTCGGAGAAGAGCGGCAGGCCGTACTCTTTGCTCAAGTCCCCAAGCGTGTAGGAGACGTTCAGGTTGTAGCGATCGTAGTAATTCTCCCATTGCGATTCCTTGTATTGCATGGCCAGACGCATGGTATCCAGACAGGGATTGCGCAGGATGCCACCCAAATGCTTCTTCAGCGACCGGTTCACGAAGCCGATGTCCATGCCGACATTGTGACCCACCAGCAATGCCTGCCCGCAGAAGGAAACGAACTCCGGAAGCACCCCTTCCAGTTTCGGCGCGTCATCCGTCTGGCCGGGAGTGATGCGGTGAATCAGCGTGCTGCTTTTCGGTACGCATTGATCCGGCTGAATGCAGGTATAGAAGCAATTCTGAAGATCGACCCGCATTTCGCGGATCCGCACCGCGCCGATGGAAACGATCTCGTCCCGCCGCTCATTCAGCCCGGTCAGTTCCGTATCAAAAACGACAAACTCATAGTCCGTCAAAGGCTTGTCCTGACTGAAGGCGGCAAAATGCTCCCGGTTTGCCTTGAGTAACGGATGCTCTTCGGGTCTGCTCCACGACCAGGCCGACCACCTGGGAATCAGGCTCTGGAGGGGAGAAATCATGGACAGGATAGTGGTCATCTTCACACTCGCGTCATGTTGTTTTGGAAGCGGGCATTGTGTTTCAAGCATCATGAGCAACGCATTTGCGTCACTGCGTGGTCCATCATTCCCGCTTCCCTCATACATTCAACTTGAAGGACGATTTCAGATAATTTTGCAGACTGGTAATGACCGAAAAAGCTCCCTTGAGAGTCTGCTTTTCCAATTCGGAAAGTTTCGCCGGGTCCACATGGTTGTTCGGAACAACTCCGCTCTCCATCAGCTTCAGTTGATGGACCAGGCGCATCTGCATCAAAAACTCATATGCTTCTTTGGACTTGCTGTAGAGTTCGCCGGGAATGTGCCCGCCGTCGGCCACTGCCTTGAACCGCTGGAGCGTGTTTGTCTCCCGGATGCCGTGACGCAGGGCCATCAGCCGGGCAAAATCCCAGAAAGGAACCAGACCACGGGATTTCAAATCCAATCGATTCTTGTGTTCCCCGTCGCGCTCCACGATGAAGTTGCGGAAAAAGGACAGCGGCGCCCGCGAGGTAACGCAGTCCTGCGCCAGGTGCCGAAAGAACAACTCCTTGCCCTTCAGTGAACTCGTCAGATGATCACGCAGCCGTTCCGCCAGCGACTTGTCGCCGTATCCGGCCCTGAAATCGAAGAAAATGGTCGAGTGCAACACTTCCTGGGGCTCCGGAACGCTCACCCAGCGGTCAAAGTTGGCGCGCCACCCCGAATAGGTCAGACGCCACTTCGGGTTGGACGCCATGATCTCGCCCGGACACCGGGGAAATCCGCATGCCACAAGATGTTCAATGGCCAGCTGCGAAAATTTCTCGAAATATTGTTCGGCCTTGTCCGCTTCCTGGGCATCCCGCGGATCTGCGTAGATCAAGGCATTGTCCTGATCGGTGCGAAAGGTTTGCTCCTTGCGCCCCTCGCTGCCCATGAGCAGCCAGCAAAAGGGCACCGGGGCTGGACCGAGTTTTTCCTGCAGCATGGTCAGCAGGCGATCCAGGATCATGTCGTTGAGCACGGTGATCACCCGGGTAATGTTGTTGGCCTTGCCGCCTTCCTCGATCAGCGGACGAACAACCATCGGGACGTGCCTGGAAACCTCGTGCAGGCCCTCGAAGGTCCGCTGCGCAAGTATTTCCCTGAACAGGTAGAGCGGCGACTGCCCCTGCAGAACCATAATGTCGTGGCTGGTGATCACGCCGATGATCTTGCCGCCGTCTTCCACGGCCAAGTGGTGGATCTGGTGAGTCATCATGGAGAGCAGGGCATCGAAACAGACAGCATCGGCCGGGATCGTCCGCACCGGGGAACTCATGATCTCGCGCACCGGCGTTCGGTACTCCAAGCCCTTGGCCACCACCTTGGACCGTAGATCCTTGTCCGTGATGATCCCGCGCACCACGCCCTTGGCGTCCTCCACGAGCAGAGAGCCGATGCGCAGCCGGGCCATGTATTCCGCGGCCTTTTGCACCGAGTAGGTTCCCGGAGTGGCTTCCACGTCGCGCTTGATCAGGTCCGTCACCGGAACGCTGAACAGCAACAGCGAGCCTTCGCCCTTGGGCGTCAGCCTCTGACGGCGCAGTTCGGAAAAAGATTTGTGGATGTAGTTTTCCGAAAAGGACTTCAGATAATATTGCGCCAGCCGGATATCCTTCTGAACAAGGGCCAGGAATGACTTCTTGTTCAACAGAAAACAGAAGGTGTCCTCCACCGTTTCCACCGTCATGCTGGCCGGAGCGCCTCGGATGATGCCCAACGCCCCAAAGACGTTTCCCTCGCCTCGAAAGTCCTTCAGCGTCACATCGCCGGATTCGTCCTGCAGGTAGAGCTTCACTCCGCCTTTCTGGATCAAGTAGAGATGAGTGACTTCCGTGATCCCCTGGGTCAGGATGACGGCGCCTTTGGGAAAAAAATCCAGAGCCGCATCCTTTGCCAGCTCTTCCAGAGCTTCTTCCGGCAACTCGTTGAACGGAAGGGTGTTCCGAAGAAAATCCAGAACAACTCCGGAATTGAGCGTGTGGCTTTGCGGGGCTTTTTGCGAAAACATCGGCAGACTCCGGAGAATGGCTCTCTTGTTCAATGCTGGCTATGATATTTTTGATGGTGCGTCATCATTGAAATATTGAAGATGTTTTGACAAGACACCTGTTTTTAGGTCAAAGGCGGAAATCAACCGTCAACAAGATGACAAGAGCGTCTCGTTTCATCTTCAGTTCGGCCATGTGCCATTGAACTGGCTTTTTCAACCTTTCATGTCCACTTCGAAAATGCCGACATGTTGCCCAGGATATCGAAACATGGCAGGTTGAGAGGGATCATTGATCCGATCAACAAGCTGCACATGCTCAAAGATCATGTTTTGATGATGATCTACAATTCTTCTTGATTCCGGCAATTCCTGCAACTGCACACCAACATATTTTTCATGGGATCCAAATGCCGACAACCGACATGAACACACTGGACATCCTGATCCTGATCATTTTGGGATTTGCAATGATTCGAGGACTTTTTCGCGGCTTCATCGGCGAGATTTCCTCCGTCATCGGACTCATAGTCGGTTTCATCCTTGCGAACCGGTACTATGCCCAGCTCACGCCTCTCGTTGAAAGCATACTTCCCGACCCAGGCACCGCCCAGATGCTCAGCTACGCTCTGGTTTTCTGCACCGGGCTCGTAGGCGTGCTCATGGTGGCCTCAGTCTTGCGCCATCTGCTCAGGGTCGTTTTGCTGGGCTGGGTGGACCGATTCGCGGGCGGCGTGATTGGTTTGCTCAAGGGCGGACTGATCTGCGTTCTTCTGGTCCTGCTTCTGACGACGTTTCTCTCTCCCAAGGCCGATATTCTGGTCGAGTCCCGCCTGGCCCCCCAGGTCAACCGCTTTTCGGCTATCCTGGCGGATCTCCTGCCCACGGAGATGCGCCGCCAGTTCGAGGACAAAAGCCAGCCACTGCGCCAGAAATGGCGTGAAAACGTACAGCAGCGCCTGACCCGCGCTCCGGAAAATAGCCATGAACACAGACCACATTGCCTTGCAACGCCTGCGTGACGTTCTGGAACGACTCCTGGGTCCCGGCGGCTGCCCATGGGACCGGGATCAGACTCCTCAAACATTGGCCGACTACTTGGTGGAAGAAGTCCATGAATTGGTGGATGCGATCCGGTCGCACAATACCGAGGAGATGCGCGAAGAACTGGGGGATGTCTGGTTCCTGCTGCTGTTCGTGACCACATGGATGGAACGCCGGGGCCGGTTCACCTTGAGCGAGGTGCTGGATCAGTCCGCGGCGAAAATGATCCGCCGTCATCCTCATGTTTTCGCGGATGCCGAATTTGCGAATCTGGAAGCGCTATGGGCGAACTGGGAAAAGGAAAAGAAAAAGGAAAAAGCCGATCGCGGTCCATTTGAAGGGATTCCCACCGCATTGCCGCCGTTGCTGCGGGCGTACAGAATCCACTCCAAGGCCGCACGCCTGGGCTTTACATGGCAGGATGAAGAAGGAGTCCGGGAGCAGCTGGATCAGGAGTGGCGGGAATGGCACTGCGCGGAAAATCCAAGCGCAGACGGAGCGGACGACGAGGCGGACACAGCTCTGGATGAATACGGGGATTATCTGTTCACCCTGGTGGAATACGGACGACGCAAGGGACTCAAGGCCAACGAGGCTCTGGACCGCGCCAACCGAAAATTCCTGCGCCGCTTTGAACAACTGGCGTCATTGGCCGAAGGCAGAGGAATCGATCTGGAGGAGCTGGATTTGGATGCCTGGAATGCGTTGTGGAACGAGGTGAAAAAAAATGGACCAGACAAAGGTTGATGAAATCCTGAAACTGTGCGCCGAGCTGTCCGTGGAAGAACTCGAACAGCTGTCCAAGGATCTCAAGAAACTGCTGTTCCGATGCCGGGTCCAGGAAAAAATAGACGTCCGTCGCGAGGACATGGCCCAGCGCCTCAGCGAAGCCATGTCGCACCGCGCGGACAAGACCGGAGATCAGTGATCAGCATTCTTGATTGCTCGCGTTAGTTTCCCTGTGAGGTTGCGTGTTCACGATGGCGTGTTTTCACGCATCTGCCGCTGGAAGGCGTGCTACGATCTGAACGATCCTTTCGGCGACCGCCTCCGGAGTCAAACCCGCCGTGTCGATGATCACGGCATCAGCCGCGGGCTTGAGCGGAGCGATGGTCCGGTTGCGATCCTGATCGTCGCGTCGGCGTAAATTCTCGGCCAGGGCGTCCAGGTCCTCCTCCACGCCCATTTCCTTGAGTTGCAGCCAGCGCCGTCTGGCTCGTTCCTCGGGTGCGGCTTCCAGGAAAAACTTGAACTTGGCCTGGGGAAACACCACGCTGCCCATGTCCCGCCCCTCGGCCACCAGCGGAGTTTCAGCGCCGAGACGCTGCTGGGCCTGCTTCAGTATCTCCCGGACCACGTCCAGCCGGGCCAGGTTGGAAGCCCACATCCCCACCTCCTCCTGCCGAATCTCCGCGCCCAGCGGCTCCCCGTTGAGCAGCAAGGCGGACTCTTCGCCTCGACCTTTCACGGCGAACCCCAACCCGGCCAGACCGTTCCGCAGATCAGCCTCGCTCCTGGTCCAGCTTTGTGGCCCCAGGTGCAGAGCAAAGGCTCGAAACATGGCTCCGGTGTCCAGATAGGCTATGCCCAACCTTGCCGCGACCATCTTGGCCACAGTGGTCTTGCCCGATCCGGCCGGTCCGTCCAGGGTGACGATCAGAGGTTGGTCAATAAAATGTTCGCGGGATTGTTCAGCCATGGAGCACGGCCTCTATTTCCCGGATAAAAATCTGATTTTCCTCTTCAGTCCCGATGCTCACCCGCAGGTATTCATCCAAGCCATAGCTTTTCAGCGGCCTGATGATCACTCCTCGCCGCAGCAGTTCCTGGAAGACGTGCTGCGCCGACAATTCATTACGGTTCGCGCGGCCAAGCTTGAAAAGCAGGAAATTGGCCTGCGACGGGAAGACGCGGCATCCCATACGTTCCAGTTCCGTGGCCAGATATGTCCGTCCGGTGATCACGCAATCCAAGGTAGCCCTGGTGAAATCGATATCTTGCAGCGCGGCCGTACCGGCGACTTCCGCCAGAATATTCACGCTGAACGGCGGCTTGACGCGGATCAGGGCATCCGCCAGCCAGGGCGGCATGACCCCGTATCCCAAACGCAGTCCCGCCAAGCCGTACAGCTTGGAAAATGTCCGGAGCACGACCACGTTGGGCATATCCTTCAGACGCGGCAACAGGGTATATTCATCCATGGGCCGTGCGAAATCCATGTACGCTTCATCGACAACCAGCAATACGTGCGGGGGCAGCTGTCCGGCCACGCTCTCCAGTTCCTGGACCTCCGGCGCATATCCGGTGGGATTGTCCGGAGTGGTCACGAAAACAACGGCTGTTTCCTCCGTGACGCTTTGCAGCATCCTGACCCAGGGAAAATGAAAATCCTCATCCAGGGGAATGGTCCGCACCTCCACGCCGCACAGTCTCGCCAGGAGACGATACATGCTGAAGCTGGGCTCAAAGAGCAGGACATGGTCCTTGCCCGGTCTGGCCTTGACCCGGATCAACAGGTCGATGATCTCGTCCGAACCGTTGCCGGCCACGATCCATTCCTCCGGCACATCCAGATGACGGGCCAGGGCCGCGCGCAAGTCGGGGCTGCCCGAGCGCGGGTATCGGAACACGCCGCCGATATGTTTGGCCAACGTCTTTTGAACCAGGGGAGAAACACCCAGCGGATTCTCGTTGCTGGCCATCTTGATCACGCGTTGCAGGGCATATTTCTCCCGAATTTCATCTATGGACAGTCCGGGACTGTAGGGGCTGAAGTCTTTGATCTCTGGACGAACAAAGGTATCTGATTGCACAATATTCTCCATAAAAAAGCCCAATGGCGCCTGCCGACAAGCTCCACCGGGAAATTGGGCGAAGTTACCCCTGCAGGGTACAGCGCGTTCGTGTTACAAAATGCTCGGTCGGATAAAAATCAACAATTCCTGATTTCTTGATCGTTCGGAGCGGCTTTTGAAGAGCCATCCCAAACCGGGAATATCTGCAAATCCTGGAACGCGATTTTCCAACCGATCTTCGGTACTTTTGAGCACTCCTCCAAGGACAAGGGTCTGGCCGTCTTCAACCATCAGTCGCGTCCGTGTCGTCTTGGTATCTATGTCGCTTCCCACGGGATTGTCGTCCCTGATCTCCAAGTCCAGAATCAAATTATTGTTTGGCGTGATTTGGGGGATGACAGAGAGCATGAGCACTGCGTCGACGTAGTCGGTCCGGGTGCCGCGCTCATCAGTAACCTGTATCGCAATACGCGTGCCCTGCTCAATCTGGGCGCGTTGATTGTTCAGAGTGACGACCCGCGGTGAGGATACTGTCCGGGCAATGTTCTGGAGCTCCGCCAACTGCAGTTGCGCGTCCAACGTAAACATGTCCGGCCCCATGAGCTTGGAGATGAAGCCGCCTATTCCAAAGGTCGGCGCCATTGCTAACGGCGTATTGACCAGATATCCTGACTGGGCGACTCCGGCTCCCGGAGGTGGCGGAAGACTGCCCGCCCCGCCGTACAGACCACGATGATACCGCGTGGAAACTGTCTCAATGCCGCCTCCCCATTGGATGCCCATGCCACGCTGAAAATCTTCCGTTGCATAGACCACTCGGGCTTCGATAAGCACCTGGCGCTCAGCTCGGTCCAATCGATCGACCGATCCCTGAATTTCTCTGATCCGCGATGGAGAATCCGTGACTATCAAGGTGTTGGTCCTGGGATCGGAGCTCAGCCTGCCCCTCTCGCTGAGAAACGGACGTGTGCGGACATCCATCTCGGCGGCTGTGGCGTAATTGACCTGAATGTAGGCCGTTTGCAGCGGTTCCAGGCGTTGGATGGTTTCCTCGGCCTGCATGGCTGCTTCCCGGACCCGGCGCACCTGCTCCCGCTCGGATTCCAGCTGCTGGGCCGTGCTGATGCGCAGGATATTGCCACGTACCACCATACCCAGGTTGCGCTGAAGAAGAACGAGATCCAACACCTGATCCCAGGGTACGTTGTTCAGTTTCATGGAAATCCGGCCGCCGACCCCGGCGTCCAGGATTAGATTGTATCCCGCCACCTCTCCGATCAGCCGCAAAACATGCTCCACCTCTGCATTCTGCAAATCGATGGAAATCGGCTCGCCGAAATACTCATCCCGCATGCCGGGAAAGAGGGTCTCTTCCAACACCGTCGGCATTGCCGCAGTGTCCCGTTGCAGCGCATCCCGCTGGATGCCACGAGGACTCGACACGGTCGGCGCTGGCCCCCTTGCAGGAGGTTCAGGCTTCGTCTCATCGACAAATCTCAACATCACCCTACCGGGGAATGCTTCGGATTCGATGATTACCGGGCTGGTGGCGGTCAGCAGCACTTCGAGCCCTTCCATGGTATTGCGGAGCAAGGCGCTTTTTACTGGATGGGCGTAACCATGCAGTTGATGCAGCTTGGTCAACGCGGGCGGACTGACGAGATTCGGAAAAACAATCCGAATTTGCCCGGGCCGGGCTGGCGCAAGTTCCCATGTCGGCTTCCATGATGTCTCTAAGTTGACGCCGATTGTCGCGTCGTCATCCTGAAAAAAAATCACCCGTCCCAATTGGTTGCGTGGCGGCTCGGCTACCGGCGCCAATGTCCGCGGCAACGAATCAGAATCGGGCAATAAATTCTGGTTAACAAAGGCAATTTCCGGGGTTGAAGCTGTTCCAACTCCCTCGGACAGATTCACTTCGGCGTGTGCCGGGGAAGTATGTAAGGGTTGCGTTTTTGCGGTGCAGCCAAATAATACCGTAATGAGAAATATTATCACTGCCGCCGCCAGATTGAAACATGCCGAGGCTCGGTTGCCTGCACCAAGCGGAGTTCCCTCGAAACTACGAATCATGACCATCTCCCCGGCTTGGATTCAACCTGAGTATGATTTCCCTGGTCTGCTCCCGTCCTGCGATATCCCGACCTTGTTCCACGATGACAACCTCTCCCGTCGTTATTTGATGCACAGCGCCTCCATATTGCCCAACAAACATCCCGGGCCGAAGAACATACCCCTTGCCGTCGGGCATTTCGACCATGGCGGCCAGTCCCCGCTCCGGAAACAGTTCATTCCAGAGGATGCCCACGACTCGTAGCTGAGTCGCCTCGACACGTTCCAAGGGAGTGAGGGCTCGCTGCGGGATCTGCGGCTGAAAGCTTTCCTCGGGGGGAATGGGACGGACAAAAGGACGAAACGGATCCGGCTTATCGTCAGGCCTGTACCAGTAGCCGTCAGGAGTCTGCAGCCAGAGCGGCAACTCCAGAGCTGTTCCCATTAAATCAGGTTCAATGTTGTTGGTGTTTTCGTCTGCGTCACTATCAAACAAATTGGCTGATCCCGGCGCTATGGACATGAATATGACCAACATCGCCATGACCAGAGGGAACTTCATGCTTGTATACGAAGATAAAGCAAATTTATTCAGAAAATTACTCATTATGCTCATTAAATAGAGTTGATCAGACTTATCCTGATTCTGGAGCGAGCGAAGCACGGCTATCGCCGCCGTCCGCCCTGCTGTTGTTGGGCCTTGCGTTCCTCGGCGGCCTTGATCTCCTGCTCGGTTAGTGCGCGGTACACTTGAATGCTGCTTTCGGCTGTAAGGGTTACGGGACCGACGCCGGCCGCGGTTGCGGCGTTCGGCTGCAATCGCAGACGATCCAGACTGACCAGCCGGTCCAGGCGCGACATTCGATCAAAGAAAGTGATCAGGTTATGGAATTCGCCTCGCATTCGCAGTTGGACCTCCCGTGATGCGTAAAAATCATGCGCCACCTCGCTCCCCGGCTGAAACAGCAGAAACTCAACCCCCACATCCATTCCCAGCCGCTCGATGGCCGCCAGAAGCCGCTCGCGTTCCTGCGCGTCTGCGGGAAGCAGCATTTTGGCCAACAGCAACTCGTACTCGCGGGCAGCCATTTCTTCCTGCAACTCCGGCAACCGGGCGGCCAGGCGTCGATTGGCCGCGATGGAGTTTTCCAGACTCTGGATCTCCTGCTCCAGCTGCGTTGTCCGCTCCAGCTTGGGCATGAAGGAGAAAAAGGCGTAACCGCCGAGAGTGCCGACGACCAGAACGATCAATATCAACAGTTTGTGGAGCTTGCTCAGCGTCTCAAGACGTTGCGTCAGGGCCTGGCTATCCATAATTCGCCTCCCGTTGATAATACTCGTCAGGCGGCGGGCCAAAGGTGATCCGGAAGTGAAATTCCACCAAGGTCAACCCCTGGACTTCGCGGCGCAGAGTCCGCTCGGTCACGACTCCCCGCACGAAATCGGAGGTCCGCAAGATCTCGACATATGCTGCGAACGACTGATTATCCATGGCCACGCCCTTGAGCTGGAGAGCGCCGTTGTGGTCCAACTGGAATGTTTCGAACCAGATCCGGTCCTCGGGAAGCAGTGAGATCAAGGCGTCGATATAGCGTACCGGAAGCGTTTGAATGCTTCGGATGCCGGTGATAATTTCAATCTTGGAGGCAACAGCCTTGATCTCATTCTCCATCCGCCGAACCTGGGCGACTTCGGCTGTCAGCGCCCTGTTTTCAACCTGTCTTGCTTCGTGCACTCTTTCGAGATCGGACAGCTTGGCACTGACCCAAAGATGGGACAAGAGGATGGCGCCGCCCACCAGAACCAAAGCAAACACCAGGGCTCCCAGATCCAGCCGCAGGGTGGATATTCTGGGTCGCTTTTCCGGCGGCAATAAGTTGATGCGGATCATTTTACGGCCTCCCGCAACGCCAGTCCGGTGGCCACGGCGTACTGGGGTCCCACGGCCCGCAGATAAGCGTGATCAAACCGGGAAACGTCCGGTTCGAGTTTACGCCAGGGATCAAGATACTGTACATCCATTTCCAGATCCCTGGCCAGCTTGTCCCGCAATCCGGAAAGCAGGCTTCCGCCGCCCGCCAAAAACAAAGTGGCGGCAGGTTTGGAACCGGGTGACGATCCAAGATAGAAACCGATCAACCGGCGAACCTCGGATGCCCAGGAAGCGAATACGTCGTCCAGCTCGTCTTCCATGGCGGCAACCTCTGTCGCCGGCATCTCGCCAGGGCCGTTGATTTTCATTTTTTCGCATTCGGCCTTGGTACGGTTCAACAGCTTTGCCAGCCGATCCGTCAGCTGCTGCCCACCAATGCTCAATTCCCGATGAAAAACCAACTGATTCTTCCAAACCACGCAGAACACGCTTAAGTGTCCGCCAATATCCAGAAGATAATGGGGCTCATCGGCATATTCCGGGTAATTGAATTCAAAGCAATTGCTCAAGGCAAAGGCGTCCACATCCATCACCCGGACCTCCAGCCCGGCCTTGGTCAGAATGAGAAGGCGCTCTTCCACCTCACGCTTCTTGCTGGCCACCAGGAGAATGTCCGTTGTCCCTTCCTTGGAGCCCAGGCCGAGATTTTGATGGTCCAGATAGACGTCCTGAAGATCGAAGGGAATGTATTGCTTGGCTTCCTTGGCCAGAAAGAGTTCCATGTTTGTCGCGGCCTCGGTGGAGATATTCACTTTCTTGACGATCACCGCATGTCCGGTCATCGCGGAAACGACGCTTTTTTCCCGGATCTCCAGATTTCGCCAGAGTTCTGCCAGCCTGTCCGCGGCCTTTTCTCCCTTGTCCATGTCGCCGATAGCCAGCGGCAGTCGGCCGATCCGGCTCAATTGCGGTTTCTTGCGGCGCAGGTCCAGAGCAACAACTTTGATCCAGCCGCTGCCGAGGTCCACGCCCGGAGGAGGACCTTTTTTTCGGAACTCAATGGTAATTGCCAAGAACTTACTCCAAAAAGACTTGTCTCGCGGCCGAAACCGCGCGCGGGATCATTTGTTTGGAAAGTGAACGGCGCAGAATGGTCGCAAGGTCAACACAGGACAATTGGCGGCTTTGACGACCTTTTCCGCGACGGATCCGAACAAGATCCGGTCAATGCCCTTGCGGCCGTGGGTCCCCATGACGATCATGTCCACATTTTCCTCGTCCGCGCATTTGACGATTTCCTCCGCGGCATACCCGCTGACCACGCGTCCGGTTACGCTCACATCCGGAAGGTATTGGGAAATGAACGCTTCCATGCTCTGCTCGGCACCGGTGACTATTTCGCCGACAAAGGTCTCGATGGAGTTCGGAGGGACATGGAAGCTGACGTACTGGTTCAATGAAGGGGCCGAGTACAACAAAATCACTTCAGCGCCAAAGGCCTTGGACAGTGAATGCGCATACTCCGCCACCATGGGGCTGACTTCAGAAAAATCAATGGCGCAAAGAATTTTTTTCATCTCTACCATCACCATTACCTCCTGCGTTAGATGCGGACCTGGAATACGTATGGCATACTCGGTTCAGTTTGGTAAACCATGTTTCTGGTGGGCAGTTTCTGCAGGCGCCTCAGGGGATCCATACCTTTAACAAATTGAATGCCAAGTTCTCCTGAGTCGCGGCCCGGAAACAGAAAAGGAATTTGTAGCAACATAAATTATTATTTGAGTCCATGCTAAATTACCTGAAACCGATAATGCGTTCATTTGCCACTAATGTCCATTTTTTTCCCGCTTGCTGGTTTCAGGGTTGGCAAAGCGGCCTTACGAGGCTGATCATCATTTTCAGGCATCGGTTTCGATCAGCTTGATTTGAATTTCGGAATGCAAAAAATATTGAAAAAGCTTCAAAACTAGCGCACATTGCAGCGAGAAGAAGCGTAATCCCGGCGATGCCTCAAGCGTCGCCGGCTTTGGGACCTATTCGGGCATCGACGTTGACGTCCGATCATTATGTAAAGAATCGATCTCTTTCCATTGCCGAAAAACGCTCGCACTTTCAAGTATCCAGTCAAAAAATGCTGCGAGGCGAGCGAGGCATGACAATGCCGGGTGATTGCCAGGAACGTTAAGCGTATCCAGGATTTTCTTTTATTTCATGGCAACTACGCAGCCAAGTTCGATGAAAACTGGAACGAGTCCGGGTTGCCCTGATTTTGCGGTCTCGCATGTTTGACTGGGCCAGGATCGTTCACCGAACCATTGCCGGACGCCTGGAGCACAAAATGATGTTTATTCGAGCAATGGTTCGAAGTTACGAAGCCGGAGAAGGAGTTTGCGAGGCCGCAAAATCAAGGCGACCCGGACTCAGCTGAATAGTTGCATTTCATGCGAAAATCTCTGTCGTTTTTAAGAAAAACTGGAAGCCAGGTCATGCGTATTGCCGATTACGAAAAGCACATTCAGTCCGAGACCAGCGCTCGCCGGTATCTGTTGAAATTCTGCTGGAAAAACCACCAGCGCTTCTGTCCCCGCTGCAGACAACGCAGGAATTATCCCTTGACCGACGGCCGACGCCGTTGCGCCCAATGCGCCTACACATATCATGACTTTACCGGCCGCTGGATCAACAATTGCGACCTGAAAAGCCGGGAGTGGCTACGACTCATCAAACTCTTCGAACTCGACCTGACTGTCCTGGCCATGACCAAGGAGATGGATCTGGCCTACAACACCGTCTACAAGGCCATCACGACCATCCGTTGCGCCATTGCGGCCAATGCCATCGATGCGCGGGATTTTTTCGGCTCTGAGCGCAGCATAGAACTGAAGACCTCCGGAAGGGTTCTGACAGTTAAGCCCTGCAGCAATCTTACGACCCCGGTCTTCGGAGTAATTGAGCATTCCGGACTGGCTTTTGTCGACCTCGTGCCGGGCTTGCATCCGGAAACGGTCTTCCATTTCCACCAGAACTTCGGCCTGCGCCTGGGCCACTGGGGAAAGACATATTTCAGCGCACCGTATCAACGCTACCATGCCCTGCTGTTCTGCTCGCCCCAACCTCCCCCCAGGTTCATGGAATTCGCCTTGTCTCCGGAAACGGGCGAAACAACAAAAACACCAGAGTTTTTAGGCTACCTCCTGGGCAAGATTCGCCGCTACCGCGGCCTTTCTCCGGAAAAATTCCCCCTGTACGTCAAGGAACTGGAGGCCCGCTACAACAATCGCGACCAGGATATATTCGAATTGTCCGCAAGCCTGCTTTGCCGGTTTGTGCCAAAATTTGCGTAATCAGAACAGTTGTTGACCTGCAGTCCATTTCATTCCATTATTCGATATAGGATCGAAACCATTACACCCTGGATTGAAACGCTATGTCCCCGAACCAACCCCTTGCATCAACCCTGCCTTTTTTCGGGCTCGGCTTTCAGCTCGAACCGCTGTTGGTGCGGACGAAAGTTCGGCTTCGTAATGCTTTCTTGCGGGCGTGCCGGAGCATATTGCTTCATTTTCATTTAGCCGGCCATAGGAACATGATTTTCTGCCAGGCCTATGGATACGATCTTTTGGTTTTTCAGGCTCGGGAAATACGAGGTCAGTGAGTTCTTCCGTCAACCGTTTCAGGTAAGGAGGCTGTATGCAGATTACCCGCAGAAACTTTTTAAAATTCTCGGCCGTGGCCGGCTCGGCGCTGGCCTTCGGTGGTTTGGGGTTTGATCTCAAACCCACCGTAGCCAGGGCGCAGTTGCTGAAACTGCAGGAGGCCAAGGAAACAACTTCCATTTGCTGCTACTGTTCCGTGGGCTGTGGCTTGCTGATTCACACAGCCCAGAGCGGACCCGACAAGGACCGGGCCATCAACATTGAAGGCGACCCGGACCATCCCATCAACGAAGGTTCGTTGTGCGCCAAGGGCGCGTCATTGCTGCAGCTTGTCGAGAACGAAAACAGAATTTCCAAAGTCCTGTACCGCGCCCCCAACTCCGACAAGTTCGAGGAAAGATCCTGGGATTGGGCTCTGGACCGAATTGCCCGGAACGTCAAGGATGCCCGTGATCTGACATTCATTGAGAAAAACGCCATGGGGCAGGTCGTCAACCGCACCAACGGCATCGCCCATACCGGCTCCGCAGCTCTGGACAACGAGGAGTGCTGGTATCTTTCATCCCTGATGCGTTGCCTTGGCCTGGTGTACATAGAACACCAGGCCCGGATCTGACACAGCGCCACTGTAGCGGCTCTGGGAGAGTCGTTCGGACGCGGTGTTATGACCAATCACTACATCGACCTGATGAACAGTGATTGCATTCTGATGATGGGCGCCAACCCTGCTGAAAATCACCCCATCTCCTTCAAGTGGGTGATGAAGGCCAAGGAAAAGGGCGCCACCCTGATCAACGTCGATCCCCGCTTCAACAGGACTTCATCCAAGTCCGACCTGTACATGCCCATGCGCTCCGGAACGGACATCCCGATTCTTGGCGGCATGATCAAGTACATCCTGGACAACGAGCTGTACTTCAAGGACTACGTCCTTAACTACACCAACGCCAGCTTCCTGGTAAATCCTGAATTCGGTTTCGATGACGGACTGTTCACCGGTTTCAATCCCCAGACTTCGACCTACGACAAAACCACCTGGTCTTTCCAGATGGATGACCAGGGCATCCCCAAAAAAGATCCCAGCCTCCAGGATCCGAACTGCGTCTTCCAGCTGATGAAAAAGCACTACGAGCGCTACACCATGGATATCGTCGTTGAAACGGCGGCTACGCCCAGGGATCAGCTCGAAGAGTTCTACAAGACCTTCGCGGCCACTGGCGCTCCGGACAAGTCCGGGACCATCATGTACGCCATGGGCTGGACCCAGCACACCACCGGCGCGCAGGTCATCCGCACCATGGCCATGATCCAGCTCCTGCTGGGCAACATGGGCATGGCCGGCGGCGGCGTGAACGCCTTGCGCGGCGAATCCAACGTTCAGGGTTCCACGGACCAGGCGCTGCTCTTTCACATCATTCCCGGCTACAACCCTGCTCCCCGCTCCACCATGGCCACCTTCGCGGATTACCAGAAAGCCACCACCCCGGTGACCAACGATCCGAAAAGCGCCAACTGGTGGCAGAATCGGCCCAAGTACGTGGCCAGCCTGCTCAAGGCCATGTACCCCGATCAGGATCCGGACGTGAGCTACAACTACATGCCCAAGCTGGATCCCGGCCAGAACGCATCCTGGTTGGTTCTCTTCGACCACATGCTCCAAGGCCAGTTCAAGGGCTACTTTGCCTGGGGGCAGAATCCGGCCGCCTGCGGCGCGGACTCCAACAAGACCAGAAACGCTTTGGCCCAGCTGGACTGGCTGGTGGTGGTCAACCTCTTCGACAACGAAACCGCCTCCTTCTGGAGAGGCCCGAACATGGACCCGGCCAAGGTCAAAACCGAGGTCATCGTCCTGCCGCCCGCGGTCTGGTGCGAAAAGGAAGGCTCCATTTCCAACTCCGGCCGCTGGGTCCAGTGGCGCTACGCCGGTCCCAAGCCCATGGGCGACTGCATCCCTGACGGCGACATGGCCCTGGAGCTGGTGCGCAGGATCCGCGCCCTGTATGAAAAAGAAGGCGGCGCTTTCCCGGATCCGATCATGAACTTCAACACCGCGGGCGTTACCAATCCGGACAAGAAGTTCCCGCACGACTTCGATCCGCACCGCGTGGCCAAGCTGCTCAACGGGTACTTCGTCAAGGACGTGAAGATCGGCGACACCACCCATAAGGCTGGAACCCAGGTTCCCAACTTCACCGCGCTCCAGGCCGACGGCTCCACTGCCTGCGGCAACTGGGTCTACAG
The DNA here is from genome assembly GCF_900104215.1 of Desulfonatronum thiosulfatophilum. Classification (NCBI taxonomy): domain Bacteria; kingdom Pseudomonadati; phylum Thermodesulfobacteriota; class Desulfovibrionia; order Desulfovibrionales; family Desulfonatronaceae; genus Desulfonatronum; species Desulfonatronum thiosulfatophilum. The sequence continues at coordinate 50,865 of NZ_FMXO01000017.1, forward strand.
CGGCTGCTACACCGAAGCCGGAAACATGATGGCCCGCCGCGACAAGACCCAGACCGAAATGCAAGCCAATATCGGCATCTTCCCGGCCTGGTCCTGGGCTTGGCCCTTGAACCGACGCATTGTCTACAATAGGGCCTCCTGTGATCCGCAGGGCAAGCCCTATGCTCCGCACAAGGCGGTCATCGCCTGGGACGGCAGCAAGTGGGTAGGCGACATACCTGACGGCGGATGGGCGCCCGGAGAACGGCACCCCTTCATCATGCAGGCTGAGGGCGTTGGCAGGCTGTTCGGACCGGGAATGGCCGACGGCCCCTTCCCGGAACACTTCGAGGCCATGGAATGCCCCTTCGAAGAGCATCCCTTCTCCACCCGGCTGCACAACCCAACAGCCCTTGAATTCGTGGGCGAGGCCGTCAAACGTGCGGTGTGCGATCCTCGCTATCCCTTTATCGGCACGACATACCGGGTGACCGAGCACTGGCAGTCCGGGGTCATGACCCGCTGGACTCCCTGGTTGATTGAACAAATGCCGCAGAACTTCGTGGAGATTGATCCGGAACTGGGCAAACTCCGAGGCATTGAAAGCGGCGACTTGGTAATTGTCGAGAATATGCGCGGCCAGATCAAGGCCGTGGCCATCGTGACTCCCCGGCTGCAACCGATGAAGGTCATGGGCCAGACCATCCACATGGTCGGAACCACATGGCACTACGGCTGGGTTCATCCAAGAGACGGCGGGGATTCAGCGAACCTGCTGACACCGTCGGTGGGCGATCCCAACACCTTCATCCCAGAGACCAAAACATTCATGGTCAACATCAGAAAGGCTTAAGGAGGAGTGCGCGATGCAAGGTAAAACATTCTTTATCGATCTGACCAAGTGTACTGCCTGCCGGGGCTGCCAAGTGGCCTGCAAGCAGTGGAAAAAACTGCCGGCAGAGGAAACCAGGAACTGGGGTTCTTTTCAGAATCCCAAGGATCTGACCTTCAATACCTATAAACTGGTTCGCTTTACTGAAGTCATGGAAGGGGAGAAATTCAGGCAATGGTATTTCTTCCCGGATCAATGCCGCCATTGCATTTACCCGCCTTGCAAGATGGTCGGGGACATGTACGACGACAAAGCTATTCTTCAGGATGAAGAAACCGGTGCCGTGCTCTTCACTGAGCATACCCGGAATCTGGATTTCGAGGAAATCAGGATGTCCTGCCCCTATGACATTCCACGCTTGGACGAGGACTCGTTGATCCAAAGCAAGTGCGATATGTGTTTCGACAGGGTCCAGAACGGCATGTTGCCGGCCTGTGTTCTGAGTTGTCCCACGGGAACCATGAACTTCGGTGAACGCGACGCCATGATGGAACTGGCGAACAAGCGTCTCGAAGAAGTCCGCAAGATCAGACCCGAGGCGGTTCTTGCCGATGCGCGAGACCTGCGGGTGGTCTTCCTTTGCGAGGAAAGTCCGCGCGCATATCACCGATATGCCGTGGCATCCGCGGACGTACCGACTATCAGTCGCAAAGCCGCGTTGGCCAAGGTGGTTGCACCGGCCAAACGGATATTCGGGTAATCAGTTTCGGGACCGCATCAAGCGGTCCCGGGACTTTCTCTTTTTCGAAACAAAGGCCGGAGCCCTCAGGGGCTCCGGCCTTTGTCATTTCAGTCAGGAGCAATCAGATTATGCGCTAAGAGTACGAAGGTTGGGTTCGTCTTTCGCGGCCTGCCTCTCCCTTCGTGATCTTCGTGCCCTTCCTGGAGATAAAGAGACGTAATTATTCAGCATGTTCTAAAGTACACAAATTGTCCGGCTTGCCTTGATTTTGCGGTCTCGCATGTTTGACTGAGCCAGGATTCGTTCATCAAACCATTGCCTAGCATTTGAAGCTCCAAATGCTGTTTATTCACGCAATGGATTGATGTTGCGAAGCCGGTGCGAGGCCGCAAAATCAAGGCAAGCCGGACCTCAGCTGAGTAGTTACATAGAGTCTACATGGACTCAGAAAAACATGTTGCACAGAAATTGCTGAAATGGCTATGAAACTCTTTCAAAAGCGATGGGGCCGACGCCGGGTATCACTATCCGCAACGTTGACCTGTCCACGATCTCTCCGACGATCACTCCTCCTGTCTGCGTATGCAGCCAAAGCTCCCCGTCCCGTTGCTGCCAGCGAAAGGCGACCATGTCCATGTCCGTTTCCCATGTTCCCTGTCCGGAAGGTTTGAGTTCCAGCAGGATAAACAACGCCGCTTGCGAAGAGCTTTGATATTTTCCCTCCAGGTACGAAGGATCCGCGCAGGCGCCGCTGAATAATGCGACACACGCCAGTGCAACGAACATGAGCCAAAATTTTCGCATGGAGTACCTCGCACAACCGCCGGCGAATCTTCATCGCCTGCATCCACGTTTACGCCATTTTCTCAAGCTTGGATGTAAAATGGTTTTCCAGGTGGAGTATCTTATCGAAAAAAAAGATGTGCACCGTCATGGCAACCCAGATCACGTCCCGAACCGCGGTCCGCCAGGAGATGGGATCATCCACGCTGGTGAAACACCCGCATGGTATGGGTGAACCGCGCCAGAGATTGATCGTCACGGCGACGGTGAAGACGACCAGCAGGCCCCCGATGATCGTTACCGCGGATTTTGCCCGAAAACCGACAACCAGAAGCACTCCGCAGACCAGCTCCAACCAGGGCATGAATATGGCCAGAAAATTGACCGACCAGTAGGGCGCCAACTGATAGCTGGCGATGGTCTCGGCGAACTCGGCCGGATAATTGATCTTGTACATGCTTGCATAGATGAACAATGCCCCGATATACAATCGAAGAGCCAGGGCCACATATTCATGAGTAAGGATCCGGATCAAGAGATTTCGGTTCATGGTTCCACCGGGAGGCCTTGTCGTTGCCATTGCCGCAGACCGCCGTCCATGACCCGAACATTGACCATGCCCCGCTCAGCAAGCTTCGCGGCCACCAGTTCGTCATAGCGCCTGCTGACGTTTCGGCCATAGACAACAATATCCGTCTTCGGATCCAGTTGCGCGAAACGCATGGAATACACGAACTCGAACAGGTTCAACGGCAGGCTCTCCGCTCCGGCAATGCGGGTTTGATTATAAAATTCCACAGGCCGGGCATCCAGAAATATCGAGCCCTGTGACGCATGTTTCAGCCGCGCCCAGGAAACGTCGATCAGATTCGGAGGCGGCAGGCTCCAGGTTTCAGGACGAACGGGTATCCTCCCGGGGCTGGTCACGTTAAAGATCAATCCCAAAAACAGACTGATCATGAACAGGGCCATGCAGTCCACAAGCGTGACCCGTTTAATGCGCAAGGTTTCCGTCTTGAGCAGAGAATTGATCCGGTTGGCCGCGGCTTCCAGCAAACTGATAGTTTGGCGACTTTGCTGAAGATCTTCAAGTGTTTGCCGCAGTTCGGCATTCCTTTGCAGGAGATCGCTGTTCAACTTCTGGATTGTTTCAAAGGCCAATGCGTTTCCCAGACTAACGAGAAACCCCTGCAACAGGGTCGGAAACAGTTCCTCGTCCGACAACCCGTCTTTTTGCTGAGCCAGGCAATTGCCTACTACCATCAGTCCATAAAAGTTCGCGTCAATCAAAAACGCGGCGGCGATTTGCGACGTATCGTCCAGCCCCAGAGACAGTAGCGTATCGAGGTCCAACACCTGGTAATGCTTTTCCCCTTGGCTGGGCACGAACGGGGGGTGCAGCAAGGCTCTGAAAACCTGATTCAGCCGTTGGACGTCGAAATCCGGAACAGATTCGACGGGGTACCCTCTGTGAATCGAAGAAATGCTTTGATCATCGCGGTTCCATAACACGATGAATCCATGCTGGGCACTGAAAGCGCCCATGACCGAAAGCAGAAATGAGGAAAGTAGGCTGTCCTTGTCCAGATTGCCGCTCAGCTCCCGGGTGGTGTCACAGACGGTTCTGAAGTGAAAGTAGCGCTGATCCAAGCGCGTTTGCGTCTCCTGGGAAATCAGCAACGCCTGATGAAGGTTTTCGTTCCTGATCCGCAATTCATCATTCAACCGGCGGATGGTCTCGTTGACGTTGGAAACTTTTAGGGCGTCCATGAACGCGGACGTCAGGCGGAGCAAGAACTCCTCGTCCTGATGATCATAGGGTTCCCCGCTGACTTTCGGACCATACCCCAGCACCCCGAAGCAATGCCTGTCCACGTACCACTCGACCAGAATACGCAACGACTCAGGCAGCCCCTCATTCTTGGCATTCTCATTCATCGTCACGACACGAACCTGATGGGGCAGCATTTCCTCTCCAGCGGAAACCTTGTCGGTGAGGCCCGTCAGGAGATCATCAAGCGCATCCTGAAAGTCTGCTGCGAAACCGCGCAATGCTACTGTCTCATTTCCTGATTGAGCATCCTTGGCAGCGAGCAAAGCCTGAGCCGTGCCCAGAGGTCCCATGCTCAACAAAACAAAGCTCTTCATCACATCTGACGGATCGGTCAATTGGCTCAACTCACGAACCGTCTCGAACAGCACATTGAGCTGAAAGTCCCGACGCTCTTCATTCACGGGCGCTGATACGTTCGTCTCATGCGAATGGTCCATGGCTCACCGTGGGTTGAGGCTGTCCCGTTGACCCCGCTGGTGCGGTCAGTCGGCAGTTATGGAAGCTTCTGGAGTTCGTTGAACAGGTTGTCCGGATTGATGCGGCCAAGATGGGCATAGAGGACATTTCCCTCGCCATCGATGAGAAAGGTAAACGGGGTGTCCGGCTCGCCAAGGATTTTGTGCAGACTATAGTCGCCGTCCTGAAGAATTGGGAAAGGAAACCGCCATGTTCTGAGCAAGTGCTCCACCTCCATTGGCGTGGCCCCGGCAGCCAAGGCCACCATGGCCAGCTTGCCGGAAAGAGCCGTGTCCCGCTGGATGCGATGAAATAGCCGAACCATGTCCGGGGCTTGGGTATGACAAACCGGACAATAGACGCCGACGACTTCCACCAGAACGTATGCTGCTTCCAGTTCCTGAAGAGTCATGCTGTCCTGGTCCGGCGAAAGGCCCAGGTAGGTTCGATGTTCCTCGGGCCCGGGAGCGGGAAGGCTGTAAGACATGACATCTTCAAGCCGGTCGCCGACTTGCGGCGGATTCTTGGCCGCGGCGTAGTTTACCGTCAGGCAGAACAACAAGCACCCCATGCTGATGGATGTGAAAATTCTTTTGGAAAACATCTGTATCCTCCAAATCAAGGTCGGTAAAACCTGTTGCATAGGCAGGCGGAAGAGAAGCTGCCTACATGCTTTTCAATTGTTTGCGCGCCTCTGTCTCGTCAACCATGATCCGGGCCAGCTTGGTAACTCCGACCATTTCAAACACCTTCCGGAAATTTTCGGCCAGCCCGGTCATGATTACCGCTTGATCCCGATTCTTACTCTCTGTCAGCAGTTGAATGAGCACGGCGATACCCGCACCGTTGACGGAGGCGTTCTCGCTGAACCGGAACAAAATCCTGCGCAGGTTGCGCTCGTTTATCTGTCCGTAGGTCTCCAGAAGCAATGGCTCGGAGGCGGCGTTCACGTTGCCGCGGATGTCGATGCATGCCAATTCTCCATCCTGATCCCAGGCGATGTCTTTTTCCTCGCTTTCAGCCATGGCCAGGCGTTCTTCGGCCCGACGCAGGGCTTGATCCAGAGCGGATCTTTGAATCGGTTTGTTGATGAAATCCGTTGCATTCATGTTCAAGGCGCGAATAGCCAGATCCAGGTCGCCGTGTCCGGTGATGATGATCACTTCGGCCAGCGGGTTCAATTCCTTGATCCGTTTCAGGACTTCGAGGCCGTCCATCCCCGGCATCTTGATATCCGTAATGACGATGGCCGGATCTTCTTTTTGAAAAACATCAAGGCCATCCTCTCCGTTCTCGGCAGTGAACACCGTAAAACCATATGCGTTTAGGAAAAGCCGAAACATGGAAAGAGTCGGCTTTTCATCATCTATCACGAGAATTTTGCGCATTTGCCGAGCCTCCATTATTGGTCTGCAACGGGAAACGTCAAAATGAATGTGGTCCCATTGCCTTCTTCGCTTTTAATTTCAATGGTTCCGTCGTAATCCTTGATGATCCCGTAGGAGATCGACAAACCCAGTCCCATGCCCATGCCCGTCTGCTTTGTCGTGAAGAACGGGTCGAATATTTTTTTCACGATCTTGTCGCTCATACCGCAGCCCGAATCAGTCACGCTGAGACAAACCCGATCATGTTCTTGAAATGAACGGATCATGATCTCCCGGCGCCCGTCCTCCTCAAGGGAGACGTACTTGTCCATGATGGCGTCACGGGCATTGGTCACCAGGTTGAAGAGAACCTGCTCCAGTCTGTTCACGTGGGCCAATATCGGAGGCAGGGTCTCGTTCAGGTCCAGCGTAACGACAATATTTTGCAGGCTCAATTGGTGCATCATGATCGACAGTACGCCCCGAACGGGCTTGTTGATGTCGATGGGTTCCTTGGTAAAATCCGATTTGCGGCCAAATTCACGAAGATGATTGATGATTTCGGTAGCCCTGTCCACCTGGGCGCTCATCTCGTTGCTGATCTGACGCAGACTCTCATCGGAAAGCGGAGTCTTCTCGTTCACGGCCATGTCCAGAAACTCGCTGCCCATCTTGATCATGTTCAACGGCTGGTTCAATTCATGAGCGATGCCGGCCGACAGCTGACCCAGGCTGGTCATCTTGCTGGCCTGAATGAGCTGGGCGTCCTTTTCCAACATTTCCGTAATGTCCGACGTGGAGACAATGATTGCCTCCCGGTCCAGATATCTGGTCCGGCAGGCAACCACGTTCACGTAGAACGGCACCTCGCCCTTCTTGAAGTGCATGGCTTTGGGATAGATAAAACTCTCCGCGCCGGGATGGTCATTGAAAAACATGGAAAATTTCGACTTGAACTCCGGGGCCAATTCCAGAAAAGATGTCTTCAGCATCTCCTCTTTCGTGTAATCATACGTGGCCAAGGCGCTCGGGTTGGCGTCAAGGATCCGGAAGGTCCTGCTGCTGAGCACGAAGATCGGCGCCGGACCGCTGCGGAACAGGGAGCGATATTTCTCCTCTGATTCACGGACCCGATTACGGTAGAGCTTGATGCTGCGCACCATGTGCTTGAAAGAATCCGCCAGTTGCTGCACTTCATCGCCGGACTTCTTTTTCTTGACCAGACAGTCCGTACAATAGGCCGGCTTCTCGGGAGCATAGTCAAAGCTGACCCTGCCCAGTGTCTTGTCCACATACCAGCAGGGCAGGTCGGTGTTGTAGTAGGCCGGACAGTGCTCCTCCTTGTCCATCTCCTCGATTCCCAGCGGCTTCACATCCAGGTTGCCCTGGGTGATATCGTCGGCGATCCTGGTAAGTTGGGTCAGAGACTTCGTCACATACTTGGAAAACTTATGGCTGATTAAAAAGATGATGATGAAAATGGCAAAAATAAAACCGAGAAACGTAATCCTGAGCTTGCCGATCAGTTGATCGATATGGCGCTGCTTCAACCCGACATGAACGGTGCCGATAGTGTAGATCCCCTCCCATACCGGAACGGCGATATCATAGACGGATGCGTCCTCAATGGTGAGCTGGGCAATGCTGTAGTTACGTTCCGGAGGAATGGGGTTGACAAAACGCAGTTCTTCCGGAAAGGGGCGGATCAATGTGTTTGCCAGAACATTCTGCTCATCGTCCACGATGAAGATATACTCCACCAGCATTCTGCGCTCCCCAAGCTGCGCCGCGTCGAAGATCAGGCTGACCAGGTTGGCGTGATCCCGTGTCAGCACGTATCCCCGGCCTTGATCCGCGATGCTTTGGGCGATGGCGATGCCCCGGCCGGTAAGTTCATTGACCAGGCTGGAAATAAGAATCCACCTGGCCAGCAGGGCAATGGTCGCGCTGATGACCAGGACCATGGCCAAGGTCGAGAAGAATATCTTGTTTTTCAGACTGATTTCTTTGAAGGAAATCATAAGACTCCATTATACGGAAAAATCATGGCCTATCCCGGACAACTTGGTTTTCCACGACCTCTTCGTCCTGTTCCAGCACGTCGCCCACCGGATCACCCTCCTGGGACCTCAACTTTTTCCAATCCGTAAGAATCACCAGCCGACCGTTCCGAATGATCGTGAAATAAACTCGCTCCAGACCCTGATGGTTTGTCGGGCTGAACGACAAGGTATTGGCGATGCCCAAAGAATAATTCTTGATGGATTGAATTGCGTCGATGAACTTGGCTCGGTTTAAATTTCTGCCTGCCCGGCGCAATCCTTCCACGAGAACCTTGGCGTTGATGTACCCTTCCAGGGCGACAAGGTTGGGCTGATCCTCGGGAAACGCCCGCTGGTGCCGTTCGAGGTATTCCACGACCCCCCACAACAGAGCCTGGGATTCCAGTGAGTCCGGCGGTGGAACGACCTGCGTGATGATCACGCCCTCGCCGTCCCTGCCGAGAATTCTGGCCAGCTCCTCGGAACCTACGAACGAGACGTTGTGAAAAATTGGAAAAAAACCTCTGGCCCGCGCCTGCTTGATGAACTTCGCGCACGCATCGTAGGTGCCGACCATGATCACTGCCTCGGCCTCCGACTCCGCAATGGCGTCCAGTCCTTCCTTGATGTCCAGGGTGCCCCTGGTATAGCTGCCTCTGGCCACCGGCGCCAGATCATAGTTGCGCAGGGCCAGTTCGGTACCCCGCAGGCCATCGAAGCCGTACGCGTCGTATTGATAGAAAACCGCGATCTTCGTGAGTCCGAGATCCTCCACGAAATGCCGGACCACCTCCTGGGTCTCCTGGTAGTATGAAGCCCGGATGTTCACAATATACCGATTGAAAGGCTCCCGGAAAGCGTTCGCCCCGCTGAAGATCCCCAGCAGTGGAATCTGGGCCTGCTCGATCAGGGGGAGAATCTTGACAGTGGTTGGCGTGCCGACGTAACTGAACAAGGCAAATACCTGATCTTCAACGATCAATTTCTGGGTATTCGCCAAACAACGTGGTGGGTCGTAGCCGTCATCATAGGCAATTATCCGGATCTTCCGTCCATGCACCCCCCCCGTCTCATTGACGTGGTTGATGTAGGCCAGAGCCCCGTGCAAGCTTTGCGTGCCGAGAAAACCCGCATGCCCACTCAAGGCCAGGGATGACCCGATCAAAATTTCCGAATCACTCACCCCCGGCACATCATATGGCGCCGGCTCATCGTTCACCCCCTGGGTGCACCCCAGAACAAGGAAACCGATTAGTGACCAAATAAGGACATATTGCGATATCCGCACGGCACGCTCCATTTTCAATTTTAAACAACACAACCATTCAAGTGATATTTATGCTTATCGTATTTTGCTCCCTTCTGACAATCAAAATGACTTCCCAAGGAAATGCCTCATCTTCGGATTGATCCGTTTTTCCAATTATTTTAACAATTGACATCATCCCGCTGAAAATCTAATTTTCCTGACCTAAACGTAACGCGAAGCGATTACAGCTTTGCTCCAACTTCTTGATCATTTCGCCGCCGAGCAGTCAGCTTGATTCATAACATTCGCTTCCCTTCAAAAATAGCTAGATTATAAATAATGTAACTTTTCAACGTAACTATTCAGCAAATTCTAATCGTCACGGGGTTGGTCCGGCTTGCCTTGATATTGCGGTCTCGCATGTTTGACTGAGCCAGGATTCGTTCGTCGAACCATTTTTCATTGTTAAACCTGCTGTTTCCTTGTTTTCCGCTTTCATGTGGAGGCGGAAGTTCAACAATCGGATTGCCTTTCATGCAACATGAAAATCTCTCATCCACCTCATTCTTGCCACCCAGGCAATTCGACATTATTTCAGTGTTTGATTCTGAAAACCGCCCAACTATGCCGCAATGAGGAGGTAATTCCATGATTTTGTTTCGCAACGCTTTTCTCGCCGCTCTTATTTTTTTCCTATTAACACTCTCAGCCCAGGCCCAGCTTCCCGAATTCACGGATTTGGCTGAAATGGCTGCGCCGGCGGTCGTCAATATCAGCACTGTGCGCATTGTTTCCGGCGGCGAAGATCTGCGGAGGTTTTTTTCGCCCTTTCAACGCCGGGGAACGCCTTTTGACGATTTCTTCGAGCAATTCGAACGTTTTTTCGGTGATGAGGCGCCCACTCGCCGAACCCAGTCCCTCGGTTCGGGGTTCATCATTTCCACTGACGGATTTATTGTCACGAACAACCATGTCATCCGGGACGCCACGGAAATTACCGTCAACCTTCTGGACAACGACGTGTCCTACATCGCTGAAGTTGTCGGTCGGGATACGGAAACGGATCTCGCCTTGCTTAAGATCGAAACGGACCGGGAGCTGCCGACTTTAGAATTTGGAGATTCCGATCAAGCTCGGGTCGGGCAGTGGGTTGTCGCCATCGGTAATCCCTTTGGCCTCGCCCACACGGTGACGGCCGGTATTGTCAGCGCTAAGGGCCGGATTATCGGTACGGGGCCGTACGATGATTTTATCCAGACAGATGCCTCCATTAACCCTGGAAACAGCGGCGGTCCTCTGCTGAACATGGAAGGTCGGGTCATCGGCATTAACACGGCCATTGTCGCCACTGGCCAGGGCATCGGCTTCGCCATTCCGAGCAACATCGGCAGCGAAATCATCAGCCACCTCCAGGACCACAAAACCGTCCAGCGCGGCTGGCTGGGCGTGACCATCCAGGATCTGGATGAAAATACGGCCAAGGCACTTGGATTACCCGGCACCAAGGGCGCATTGGTTGCAGAGGCCATTCCCGGTGAACCAGCTGATCAGGGCGGTTTGCGCTCCGGCGACGTTATTGTATCCGTCAATGGGCAGGATGTTGTAGACTCCAGTTCGCTGCTTCGCGTAGTCGCCCAGCAAGAGCCAGGAAAGGAAGTTCGTGTTGTAGCTGTCCGAGACGGCAAGGAACGGAATTTCAATGTCACCTTGGGTACAAGAGATACAGAACGTTTGGCTCAACGGGAACGCCCGTCGCCACACGCTGAAGACCAGGCCACCGCTTTAGGGATCACTTTGCGCCCCATTTCCGAACGAGAGGCCCAGGCAATGGGAATGCCACGCCCCCAGGGGTTGCTGGTCACTGATGTCGAGGCGAACAGCCAAGCCGCTCGAAGTGATGTCCGGGCCGGAGACATAGTGATCGAAGCGAACCAAAAACCAGTGAACAATGTTGACGCCTTTGAGTCAATATTGGAGGAGGCTGCCGAGAGAGGAGTTATTATGCTCCTGATCCGACGCCACACCCAAACCATCTTTCGAACCATCCCCTTTGAATAATACATTGCCGCATGTCAAAAAGGGCGGAGCACCAAGCTCCGCCCTTTATCAATCTCATCACCAATTCTTCAAAAACAGCACGACTTTACCTCTTGCACCTGACGTCGCCCTTCCCTTATGAACACGCACAATCACTTGCCCGTCACCCTGCGCCCAGGTTGCAAGGTGAACATTTTCCTGGACATTCTCCAGTTGCGGGCTGACGGATATCATGACTTGCTGACCATCTTCCTCCCGCTGCCGACACCGCACGATATTCTGACCATTATGTCCGGCCGCCCAGGAACCGGTCTTCAACTGCAATGTTCAGAGTCTTTAATCCCGGACTCTCAAAACATTCTTTTCCACTGCTACCGCGACTTTTCCGACGCCACGGGTTTTGCCCCCGACATCGAGGTGCATCTCGATAAAAATATCCCCATGGGAGCCGGACTTGGCGGAGGCAGCAGCGATGCGGCTTCGTTTCTCTTGTTCCTGAACAATTTTGCGGGCAATCAAGGCCTGGAGCAATCCAACCTGCACCATATTGCATCAAATCTTGGGGCGGATGTTCCTTTTTTTCTGACGAACCAGCCGGCAATGGCCACCGGTCGCGGCGATCAATTGACGCCTGTTCAACTGCCTATGCAGGGACTGACCATGGTTCTGGCCTGTCCGCAAATATCCGTCTCCACGGCATGGGCTTACAAAGCCTGGGACGATCATCAATCCCGCAAATCAACCCCTCCCTTTCCATTGACACCCACCGTGTTACCAGATAATATTCCCGCTTTGTCAAATTTTGTCTTTCACAACAGCTTTGAACGTCCAGTATTCATGGAATATCCGCAATTACGTATTGTGAAAGAACTGCTGCTGGGCCTTGGCGCCGACGGGGCTGCTCTCAGCGGAAGCGGAGCAAGCATTTTTGCCGTGTTTCGTGAGCAGTCCGCAGCGGCAAACGTTCTGGATCAATTACGGCAGATGGATGTTCCGACATATCAATACACATTCTGAGCAATGTGAATCCCTCACTGATTATTGGGGTGTCGCCAAGCGGTAAGGCACGGGTCTTTGGAATCCGCACTCGGAGGTTCGAATCCTCCCACCCCAGCCACTCATCAAGGATCATCCCTCATGGCACTTCACGGTGAACTCAAGATACTTTCCGGTTCCGCCAATCCATCACTTGCCAAGGCAATTTGCGATCATCTCGGATGCCTGCTGACGCCGTGTCTGGTTGAGACATTCAGCGACGGCGAGATCCGGGTTGAGATCGGCGACAATGTCCGCGGCGACGACGTTTTCGTGGTCCAACCGACATGCGCTCCAGTCAACTACAACCTGATGGAGCTCTGCCTGGTTCTTGACGCCTTGAAACGGGCCAGCGCAAAGCGGGTCACCGCGGTAATCCCCTACTATGGGTACGCGCGTCAGGACCGAAAGGTTCTTCCCAGGGCGCCGATCAGTGCAAAACTTGTCGCCGACTTTCTTACTGTCGCCGGGGTGCACAGACTGTTGACCATAGACCTGCATGCGGGCCAAATCCAAGGTTTTTTCAACATCCCCGTGGACAATCTTTATGCCGCGCCGGTACTGCTTCAGCACATCAAGTCTCTGATCAACGACCCGAGCGAACTGGTGATCGTCTCGCCCGATGCCGGTGGAACGGAAAGGGCACGAGCATACGCAAAACGCTTATGCGCCAGCTTGGCCATCATCGACAAACGCCGTCTCTGTCCGAACCAGGCTGAAGCCATGAACGTCATCGGCGATGTGGAGGACAAAGTGGCCGTGGTCCTTGATGACATGATCGATACCGCCGGCACTATGGTTCAGGCTGCCAAAGTCCTCATGGAAAAGGGCGCGAAAAGCGTTGTCGCCTGCGCAACCCACGGCGTGCTCTCCGGGCCGGCCGTCCAGCGGTTGCAGGAATCCGCTTTCAGCCAAATTCTTGTTACGGATACCATTCCTCTGAAAAATGAAGCACTGGCCTGCTCCAAAATACACTCCCTGTCCGTTGCAAGTCTTCTGGCCAAGGCTGTTCACAATATCCACACCGAATCTTCCGTCAGTGTTTTATTTGTCTAATAAATAAATTTTGCCAAGGAGATATATCCATGTCGAGTCAATCAACTCTCAGTGTGGCCGTTCGCTCGGAAACCGGCAGCGGCCCTTGCCGTCGCCTGCGTGACAAATCCGTCGTTCCCGGTGTCTTTTATAATGCTCAAGGCGTCAACCTTCTCTTTTCCGCAGAGCGGACACCGCTTCAAAAACTTTTCAACAAGGTTGGCCTGTCGCAGGTCTTTGAGCTGGAGATTCTTGAAAATGGCCAAACCCAGCAACAGCCTGCCATCATCCGCGACATTCAGTTCCACCCCGTCAAAGGAACTATCAGTCACGTCGACTTTTTCGGTGTTGACCTGACGAAGAAAATTACAGTCTACATTCCCGTTGAAGTTACCGGAAAAGCGAAAGGCATTATCCTCGGCGGCGTTCTGCAGGTGTTTCGTGATGAACTCGAGGTCGTGGGTCTTCCCATGTCCATTCCTGAGAAAATCGTGATTGATGTGACCAGCCTGGAAATCAACCAAAATGTTCACATTCAGGATCTGAAACTTCCGGAAAGCGTTGAATTTATTTTTGACGACAATTTTGCCGTTGTCGGCGTGACGAGTCCTTCGACTGGCGAAGCCGGGTCCGAAGGGGGCGAAACTGAGAAGGCCGGCGAATAAGCGCTCATTGCCGGCCCGCCCCTGTTTATGCATAGACATGCACCTGGGGCAGGCCGGCCTTTCACCAGACGTCTTCAACAGCAGCCTCTCCGTCTTCCAAAAAAAATCGGCAGCATTGCATCCGCGCCAACATCCGGATCACAGCGTTGTCGATTGCATCCCCCTAATGAATGCAATTTTCGTCAAGCCAATCCATGATACATGATTAATCAAGGATTTCGAGGCATCATAGTCGGCCTCGGCAACCCAGGCACTGAATACCACCGAACACCGCACAACCTCGGTTTTCTCGCTCTGGATGCACTTTTTGCCGCAAGGCACTCCACTTGGCGGATCATCAGTTCTCCCGTCCCTAAATGCGAACTCTGGCGCGGAGATTTTGGCGGTGAGACTTGGCTTGCTGCCAAGCCGTCGACATATATGAATCGCAGCGGAGACGCTGTGGGTCCGCTTATTCGCTGGTACCGACTTGGCCCGGAAAATCTTATTGTGGTTCATGACGATCTGGATCTTCAACCGGGCACAGTGCGCTTTAAAATGGGAGGTGGTGCGGCGGGCCACAAGGGAATCCTTTCCATCTCCTCCGCGCTGGGCACCAATGAATTTGCTCGTCTGCGTCTGGGCATCGGCAGACCGCCCAAGGGCCATGACCCCGCTGGCTATGTTCTCCGAAACATTCAGCCTGAACTTGACTCAGTTTATTCCGAAGTTCTCGGCAAATCCGCCAATGCCCTCACGACTTTCTGCACCAAGGGAATATCGGTTGCCATGATGGAATATCATAGCAATCCAAAACTACCTTCGCCAGGACAGACACAATCAGCTTGATTGTTCCTCAAGAAAACCATGGACTCTTCGCTGATTTCAGGATATTGTGAAAAAAGTCATTTGGGGAAGTTCAGATCAGTTCGGTACCTTTATCAGGAGTGGTGAATGTGTTCTCGGTTAATGATTTAGTTGTTTATCCGGCACAAGGTGTTGGAAAGATCGAGAAGGTCGAAAGCCAGGATATCGGTGGATGTTCGACTAATCTGTACGTTATCCGCATTCTGAACAACAACGTGATGGTCATGGTGCCGGTTCATAATGCGACCAATGTCGGACTACGGCCCCTTTGCACGCCTGACCAGGGCGAAGCCATGCTGGAATACATCCAGGACCGGTCCGACTTTACCGGATATACGGGCCAAAACTGGAATAGACGGTATCGGGAATATTCCGAAAAATTGAAAAGTGAAAACCTCCAGGATGTCGCTTATGTCCTCAAGGAACTGATCCTTATCGGTAAAGACAAGGAACTTTCCTTTGGCGAACGACGTCTATTGGAACAGGCATTGCATCTCATCACGACTGAACTCGCCTTTTGTCTTTCAAGTACTCCCGCGGATATCCGGACTAGAATTTATTCTTTTTTCGATGACATCCTGAAGCCGGCTGAAGAGGAAAGCGTTGCGGAGTAGCTTTTGAGGTGGACATGCCCACACACCTGCACACCTAATTACAGTCCGTTTCCTCATAAATGTCATGATCTTAAATCCGACGTAACGTGTCATTAGAATATCAACTCACCATATGTAGCTTGTCTTTTCTGACGTTTATATATAATGCACTGATCCATCACGATCAACTCTTTGAGACATCCTCCGATCACATGTTGCAAGCCGACAACACCAATTAAATATATACATTATATGATTCAAGACTAACCAGTCTTTTATCTTCTTTGGCTAACGCTTCCTTTCAATTTAAGTTGTTGGCGACAGTCAACAGTATTATGCATGTGAAGATACATAGGTATCTTATTTTTATGCTATAATGCAATTTCTTCGAGATCACTTACTTGAGATGCTTTTTTCTTATGGCTTCCGCGACCTCGCAACTCCCTGACAGCATTCATTTTCGCACAATTTGATCAGGTATAGCATTTGCCAGGTTGATGTGGCCGGCATTTACCACGTTGAATTCACCCTGCTCATTCCATATGGGGCCGCACAAGACACGTCGAACCATTTGCCGTGCTGGATCAGAAATTTGCTGAACAGACACTCTTTCCTTTAACAATTTCAGGAGACACGACCGAAGGTACGCATTATGAATTTGTCTGAATTGAAAACCAAATCCATGTATGAACTGACGGAACTGGCAAACCAGTTTAAGGTTGAAAATCCAAGCAACCTGCGCAAGCAAGAACTCATTTTCGCATTGCTTCAGGCGTGCGCATCACAGAATGGGTCTATCTTCGGAGAGGGGGTTCTCGAGATTCTTCCGGATGGTTTTGGCTTTCTCAGATCTCAGATGTACAGCTACATGCCCGGCCCTGATGACATATACATCTCTCCGTCCCAGATACGACGATTCGGCTTGCGAACTGGAGACGTCATTTCCGGCCAGATCAGGCCGCCCAAGGACGGAGAACGTTATTTTGCGCTCCTCAAGGTCAAGGAAATCGGGTTCGCTCCACCGGAAAAATCCAAGCAACTTGTCCTTTTTGACAACCTTACGCCGATTTATCCGGATAAACGCTTTGTCGTTGAAAACGGCAAGGAAAACTATTCTTCCAGGATCATTGACTTGTTGACTCCCATCGGCATGGGACAACGCGGGTTGATCGTTGCTCCGCCGCGCACCGGAAAAACCGTGCTTCTGCAGACTATTGCCAACTCGATCAATGCCAATCATCCAGATGTGTACCTGATTGTTTTACTTATCGATGAACGTCCGGAAGAAGTTACGGACATGGCAAGGACCGTCAACGCCGAAGTTGTCAGTTCCACCTTTGACGAACCCCCGACGCGCCACGTTCAGGTTGCGGAAATGGTACTGGAGAAGGCCAAACGTCTGGTTGAGCGCAAATACGATGTTGTTATACTTCTGGACAGCATCACCCGACTTGGTCGCGCCTATAATACCGTAACCCCCTCCTCGGGCCGCGTTCTCTCCGGCGGCCTGGACGCCAACGCTCTCCAGCGTCCCAAGCGCTTTTTCGGCGCGGCTCGGAATATTGAACAGGGCGGCAGTCTGAGTATCATTGCCACGGCGTTGATCGACACGGGTTCCCGCATGGATGAAGTTATTTTTGAAGAGTTCAAGGGGACGGGCAACATGGAGATCTACCTGGACAGACATCTTGCGGACAAGAGGGTCTATCCTGCTATAGATATTAACCGTTCCGGAACGCGCAAGGAAGAACTCCTGCTGGATGAGGATGTTCTGAACAGAGTCTGGATAATGCGCAAAATACTGTCTTCAATGAACTCACATGACTCCATGGATTTTCTCCTGGGCAAAATGCGTGGATCAAAAGCCAACCGTGAGTTTCTCGACATGATGAACAAGTAGCGACTGACGAGGTGCGGGCGCCATGGTACCTCCACGATGATCCCTTCTTGCTTATTGCCCTGCAATCATTATAAGCGGGAGATGACGACACTAGGCAGTTTTTTTCATCTGTTTGTCTCCAACTTCCATTTGCGCCGCGATGAAGACCAGCAGGTCAATAATGAATCCGCATTCTTTAGACTGCGAATCGGTGCCCATTGTTTTGCGATTTTCCTCCTAATTCTCAGCCTCCTGCTCCTCCCCCAGGCTGCAAGCGCGCAATTATCCCTTGGCCGATTTACAATTTCCGATGAAGTCGAACTCGGCCGAAAATTCAACATCCTGATCCGTTCCCGCCTGCCCATGGTGGAAGATCCGGAAATACTGGAATATGTACAGGGCATCCTTGAACGACTGAACCAACAGATGCCGCCCCAACCCTTCCCTGTTCAGATCGGTGTAATACGCCATGGAGCTCTGAACGCCTTTGCCGGCCCCGGCGGCCATATTTTCGTGCATACCGGCCTCTTGCAGCACCTGGAAAACGAATCCGAGTTTGCCGGGGTGGTGGCCCATGAGTTGGCCCACGTGTCTCAACGTCATATCGCCCGTCGCATTGAGAAAGCGCAGTTCGTTAATCTGGCAACGCTGCTTGGCGTGCTGGCCAGCGTGTTCCTGGGCGGCGATGCCCAGTCAGCTCTGCTTTACGGCTCAGTGGCCGCGGGACAGAGTGCAATGCTTTCCTACAGCAGAGAAGACGAACGCGAGGCCGATCAGGTCGGAATGAACTATCTTATCGCCGCGGGTTTACGGCCTCAGGGCATGGTTCATTCATTTGAGACTATCCGTAAACTGCGCTGGCTGGGCGGCTCCGCTCCTCTGTACCTGAGCACGCATCCAGGCATTGACGAACGGATCGGCTCCATGAAGGACAGGGTGGATCGTTTGCCGGCCCACATCCGGGAGCGTGAGGAAAACAACGATAATTATTTGCGTGCCCGGATGCTGGTCATGGCGCGATACACCGAACCAGACCAGGCACTGGCATTTTTTCGGGGAAGGGAATTGGGATCCTGCCTGGATGATCTTGGGCTCGCCATAGCACTGGATCGCGGCAACCAAACCGCGGAAGCCCAGGCTGCTTATGAGCGTGCCTTGGCATGTTCTCCGAATGACCCACTTATCTTGCGCGAAGCCGGTGTTTTCTTTCTTCGTCTTGGAAATTTTGATGAGTCAGCCCGCAGACTCCAGGAAGCAGTTCTACGCAACCCCCGCGATTTGATGGCCCTTTTTCACTACGCCCGGCTCCAGATTGCCGTGAACCAGGAAGATGAGGCAATCAAGCTCCTGGAGCGAATTCTGAAGCATCTGCCGGAGCAATCTTCTGTCCATGCCCTGCTGGGTCGCGTCTTGGGTCAGACAGGACGGCTTTTTTCCGCACATACCCACCTCGCCTACGCGGCCATCTATTCAGGGGACAAAAAACAGGCTGGTTTCCATATGGCACGCGCTGAAGAACATGCCCGTTCAACTCAGGAGAAATCCGAGCTGGAAAAGATTCGCGAAATATTGAAGGAACGCGAAGAACTGATGAGATGATCTCGAACCACACCCGAGATCTTCGCAACACTTGGCACCAAGCAAAGTTCGGATTCCCGCCCGCCTTCGGCGGATGCCTTCAAACCTCCGCCCCCCCTTCTCCTTTTCACACCTCACTCCATACTCCCTTCGCTCCCCTTTCCCTATCACCACCTCCCACTCAATCTTCCTTTTCGCCGCCAGCCGCTGTGCTGGAACCTGTTTAATCAGGATCCCCAATAATGAGGCCATTACCTCGCCAGCACTGCTTCAGATGTCAAGCGACATCAAAATCCCCCACACCCAACATTATTTCATAAATGTAATTTAATTTCTATTTCTCATTTTTTATACAACATTTATTTACATTATTGAATAATAATTTTCCAGCCACAACGGCTTTCTTCATTTTAAATAAGTAATTTCAATATGTTGAACAAGATGGCGCAACACTTGCTTTATGCGGTTTAACACCAATTCAAGCAGGGAGGAAAATGTCATGCAACTCATTGATGATCACAGAGATCCGCAGGTACTACGGCACAATTCACGTTCAAGAGCAGGTTCCGGATTCCAAGGGCAACCAGGATTCACGATATTGTGAGATAGCAGAAACACTAGATGTTTACATTAAAAATCATCAACACTCAAAAGGAGGCACGATAATGAAAATGATTACTGCGATAATCAAACCGTTCAAGCTGGATGATGTGCGAACGGCATTGACGGAAGCGGGGGTTCAGGGACTGACGGTGACGGAGGTCAGGGGCTTTGGAAGACAGAAAGGGCACACGGAAGTTTATCGCGGCGCGGAATATGTGGTCGACTTCAGACCGAAGCTGAAACTGGAAGCGGCAATCCCGGACGATATGGAAGACAAGGTCGTGCAGGTCATCCAGTCCGCGGCACATACAGGAAAAATCGGTGACGGCAAAATCTTTGTCTACAATTTGGAAAAATGCGTGCGCATCCGAACAAGTGAAAGCGGACCTGACGCATTATAGACGATCCCATCCCTGGTAAAGAAAAAGTAATCCATCGTCACCATCTTATGGAGGAACAGCGTCGTGGAACAGTTGCTTGAAATCAGTTACGCCCTGGATACATTTTATTTCCTCATGTCCGGAATGCTGGTCATGTGGATGGCCGCCGGATTCACCATGCTTGAATCAGGCCTGGTTCGCTCAAAAAATACCGTTGAAATTCTGACAAAAAATATCGGACTCTATTCCATTGCCTGCATCATGTATCTCCTCGTGGGCTACAATATCATGTATGGAGACTCCAACAGTTCCATCATCCCCGGAATCGGATTTCTGGTAGGCGGAGACAATTCCGTGGCGGACGTTCTCGCCGGAGGGGAAGACGCCCCATATTATTCCAATATTGCGGACTTTTTCTTCCAGGTTGTCTTCGTCGCCACGGCCATGTCCATCATTTCCGGCGCCGTGGCCGAACGGATGAAACTGTGGTCGTTCTTTATCTTCGCCATCGTCCTGACCGGCTTCATTTATCCAATCCAGGGATACTGGAGCTGGGGCGGCGGATTTTTGGATGGACTCGGTTACTCCGACTATGCTGGGTCAGGCATCGTGCATATGGCCGGGGCATCCGCGGCTTTGGCGGCAGTACTCCTGCTGGGTGCCAGAAAAGGTAAATACGGTCCTGATGGTCAGATCAATCCCATTCCAGGCGCCAACATGCCCTTGGCCACCCTGGGAACCTTCATCTTATGGATGGGATGGTTCGGATTCAACGGCGGATCTGAACTAAAGGTGTCGGATGTGGAATCAGCCAACACCGTAGCCATGGTATTTGCCAACACCAACCTTGCGGCTGCAGCCGGAGTAGTGGCTGGCCTGATCACGGCTCAGCTGATGTTCGGCAAAGCGGATCTGACCATGGGCTTGAACGGTGCGTTGGCTGGCCTTGTGGCCATCACCGCGGGACCTGACTCTCCGTCCATGATCCTGGCAGTGTTCATTGGAGCTGTCGGCGGCGTGATCGTTGTGTTTTCCATCGTCGCCCTGGACAAACTTCGCATCGACGACCCTGTGGGCGCCATATCCGTTCACGGCGTCGTCGGCATCTGGGGTTTGCTGGCGGTTCTCATGTCCAATGATGAAGCCACCTTCTTCGGACAGCTTGCCGGAATCGTCTGCATTTTCGGATTCGTGTTCATTGCCAGCTTGCTGTTGTGGATGATCCTTAAACTGACCATTGGAATCCGGGTGAGCGAAGAAATGGAATACCAGGGCATGGATCTGGCCGAATGCGGACTGGAAGCCTATCCGGAATTCTCCGGCTCAAGATTATCCAGCAAATAACCGACCATCAAATTCCAAAACAAACGGCCGGGCTGCTTAACGCGGCTCGGCCGTTTCGTTTATTGAAAACAACATCCCGGCATTACAAAATAATTCCTACTTCGGCCTGAATACCACCCGTCCTTCAGTGCCATCTTCACAAAGATACCTGTCCGATATGGACAGCAAACATATTTGAAACAGGGGACCGCTGAAGATTAAACCACGGGGCGCACGGGGACCACGGGGAAAGAAAACTGCGTTGTAGTTGCTGAGCTGAGGTTTAGCTTACCAGATGCTGCCCAGCCGTCCTGAAGCGGAGAACGGCATGTTGCCGAGGCCAAGCAGGGTGCCGGAGATGGTGTAGGTGGAATTTTTAAGGTTGTCCCAGTCCAGCAAGGCTTCCGCCTCCGCGATAAGGGCAATGGGACCGTCGGCCCGGATGGATGTCAGGCGCAGATGATTGCCGTCAAGGAAAGCATGGCCTTGGAGGTTGATGGTCATGATCCCCGGAGCAAGCACCAGCAACCCGGGCGCATGGATCTGCAGTTCCCCCAGGTAAGGCGGTTCATTCCAGTTTCGCCAATTCAGAAAACCTTCCGTTTCCAGAGTTCCTTGAACCCGCAACTCCGGAAGCATCTTTTGAATATCCACTGCGCCGGAGAGATTGAGATTCCTGTTCCATCCGAATCCGGCAAACAGCACAGGACCTGTGGAGGCTTCCAAGGTCACTGGCCTGGATGTTCCCAAATTGATGGTCAACTCAGGAAAATAAAGGCGGCTCTGATTCATCATCACATCGAACCCGCCATACGTTATATGCGTCAAACCACGGTCGCCAACGGCCTGCCAGGACCATGTCGTCTGTGGCAGGTTCCCCAGAGTGCTCTTGAGCACCTGCCCCCAAAGAACCTCACGGGACAGAAAAAAAAGCAGACCGAGGAGCAAGCCGATGAAAAATATGGTGCCGGTCACTCCCAGGCGTTTAAAGAAACCGGGTTCAGCACGGACCGTGTCAGCGGCAGCTTGCGTTGTTTTTTCGGAGGTCATCGAAAAAGTACCAATTGAAGATCGGCCAGAGAGGGATTGTCCATGCGCCGGTTAAAGGTCAAGGTTGAGGTTCGCAGCCCGGCATCCCGGCTCAGGGCCTCCAGGAGCGCGAGCAGATCCGGCAGGTTCAACTGTTCGTAAT
The DNA here is from genome assembly GCF_900104215.1 of Desulfonatronum thiosulfatophilum. Taxonomy (NCBI): domain Bacteria; kingdom Pseudomonadati; phylum Thermodesulfobacteriota; class Desulfovibrionia; order Desulfovibrionales; family Desulfonatronaceae; genus Desulfonatronum; species Desulfonatronum thiosulfatophilum. The sequence goes on from NZ_FMXO01000017.1 coordinate 73,315, forward strand.
ACAGCTGGACCCCGTCGCGGCCAGTGGCTTGCAGAGCCGGCCTGACCGAGGTGAGCTTGTCCTCCAGACCAATGTCCCTGCTGACCTGGCGCGCGGCAATCAGGACGGGCATGGTTGCCTGGGGTCGGTCATGCTTTCGTTCCGTTCCGCGGATTTCCTGAACCATTTCCAGAACCCGCGCATGACGTTCCAGAGCCAGCCGGCTCTGTTCCTCGGTACGTACGGTCCAGGCATGGAGCCAGAACCAGAGGAAAAAAAAGATTAATGCGATAAGCGTCGTCAGCAAATACAGCGCGCCGCGTTGCCGCTCCGGCGGCCAATCCCGCCAGTATGCCACTCGTTGAATCGTCGTAGCGAACATGCTTCCTACTTTGAAATATGGTGACAGTGACACGAGGGCTGCCGCCCCCCCATCTCCTCGCCGCAGCTCAATAACTGACTCGCAGCGTCACGAGAATATCGGCCTCCGAACTGGATGCCTGGTCCAGATCAAAGCGTAGGTTCCCATGACCTTCCAGGGCACGGAGCAGGGATTCCAACTGCTCATAATCCGCTAATCTTGCCCTGATGGTTCCGGTGTTCGGTCCCATGGAAAAACTTTCCACGTGGAAGCCTGGAGGAGCGGAAGAACTGAGCACTCCGAGCATGGACAAGGGGTCCGGCCCCGTCTGATCACGTCCCTGAAGCTGGCTGAGACGGAAAAGCAAGCGCCCGAACGGATCGTCACCCAGCGGAAGAGAAAGTGCTTCGGAATACAAGGTGTTCGTCGCCTGCTCCAGGTGCGAAAGTTGCGTCATCTGCGTTGAGAGTCGCAAAGCCTGACCGAGAGAAAAAAGTCCGCCAAGAAGCGCCGCCGCGACGCACAAAGCCGCTAGTTTGCGTAAATCAGCCCGGTTGCCGTTTTCAGCCGGCAACGGAAGACGCAGGGCCGACCAGCCGACAACAGGCGCAACCTGGAGCAAATCGTTAAGTTGCCACCGCCTGGGTGCGGATGTGACGGCAGAAGCATTTTCGCCGTCCATGGGCTGCACAGCGAGTCTTTTCCGCAGCTCCGCCTCATCGCCATGGAAACAATTCAGGACATTGCCGCTCAGGAACGCGAATGTCCCCTCTTCCGGCTCTTCCCACGCCCAGTCCCGTCCGCCGTTAAGAAAACCGGCGTTCCAGGCCAAAAAAAGTGGCGTGGTTACGGCATTGGCTCTGCGAAGGGTATCATGATGGCGGCGAGAAAATGCTGCCAACGCAGGGTGATGAAAATACCCCAGAAAATGGTTCCTTCCCGCATCGGACACAATCCCGGAACCGTTGCCAGAAAAAGGTGCGGCCGGGAACATCTGTTCGATCTGCAATTTTGCGGCAGCGGCCAGTTGACGATGGCTGCCGACATGATTGGCTATATCCGGCTGGAAAAAGAAAAAGAATCGTTCCGGCAGCAGGACCAGAACCGGCATGGACCGCGTTGAACGAGGTGCTTGCGCGGGATGGAGGGCTTGTCCGTCAAAATGTTCCCAAACGGGAACGTCATTGATGAACCGGACCAGATAAAAGGGACTGTTGGGAGAAAGGGCGGGAGGCAAATTCAGCTCGGCGTTCAAAACGTGAAGTTCAGTTTTCGTATGATGGTTTCAAGACCGGCCAGCCGGTCACATCGCCCCTGTTTGGACGCCTCTTCTCGGAATGATGTCCAAAGGCCTGGACTCCAGGATGTCCTTGGCAAGGATGCGGGGCGGCGTTTCCGCCAGGATAGCGGAATGTTCCACGATCACACGGTGCATTTCATACCATGCAGGTAGACGGACCTCAACAGATATTTCGAAAATGTCCGACTCCAGGGCAATATGCGGCAGCACTCGCTGATACAGGTCCATGGGCAGCCTGATTTGCATCATCAGTTCGTCGGTGCTCCGGAACCCTTGCTCTGTCCGGTATCGGTCAATAGCAGGCCAGTAGGCTTCCAGTTCCGGAGCCAGGGCCAGCAGGACATCGGACGCGGCAAAGTTGAGGTTGACCCGGCCATCCCGGCCCCAGACAGTGAACCGCTCCCGCACCCAGTCCGGATCGAGCCCGGCGAATCCCCGGACCAGAAGCAGCTCCTCCGGCCGCTGCATAGCTCCCTTTCTGGGACGATAGTTTGGCTGAACTTCGGCGTAAGGCCTATCCGCCCGGCGTTCGGAGCCCGGCTTGTTCGGATCGTATCCCAGGCCAAGCCAGAGCAGGATGTCCTGAACCTCCGCTTCAAGAGCCTCGTCTTGCAGAATTCGGGGCAAAGCGGCATGCAGGCGCTGCATGCCCTGCGGGGGAAGACTTGGAGGATGCAGAGCATTCAGGTTCAGCTTCGCATTGGCCGGCATCACAATGATCCGGATGCCGTCTTCCTGCCAGGTCCAGGATTCCGGACGCCCGCCGTCGCTTGAACTTGCCGCATTGCTCTGTCCAAGCATTTCCAGGGCCTTCGCCAGGGCAGCTTCGGCTTGCAGTTCCGCCTGAAGCGCCTGGACCAGAAATGTGTGATCTTCAACGACATGGACGGCGCGCTGGGAGACCTGCAGGACAAGCGTACTGAAAAGGATCAACGTCACCAGGACCAGAACCAGAATGGCCCCCCGTGGCTGCATGGCGCGCGGATCGTCGTTTTTAGAGCGCGGCGTCATGTTGCAACGGCAGACGGAAAACGAAACGCCAGGAGTGATGCCCGGGAGCCTGCAAATCCAAACGCATGCCGGCCGGGAACGGCCTGTCTCCGGCATGCAGCCACGACCGCAGATCGATCCATCTGGATTCGCTCAAATCGTAAAGCGCAAGAGCCCAGCTCTCCAACTCCGGCATAATGACCGTCGATCGGACATAGCCCAGTTCCAGCTGTTCCTCGTCACGTTGCAGGCCCTGGTCCGTGAAAAACCAAGTTACCGTCACCGGCATGGGACCGGGGAGAAGATGATTATGTCCTGTTTCCAAGGTAAAGCCTTGATCCGTGAAAGTGATTTCCGTATCCGGAAGAACATTGCGCAGGTCCATGCTCAGCAGCCGATGCAGCACGCCGCGAGAGCGCTGCCCCTCCGACGCCTGCTCCAGCGCCGACGATACCACGGTCCCGCGTCCGAGAACCGAAGCAATCATGGCCACAAGCAGGCCGGCGGCGGCAAGGGCGACAAGAACTTCCAGGAGAGTGAAGCCGACAACATCACGGCCGCGACATGCTTTGACCGCTGGAAACCGGTGTACGCCAAAGCGCCGCTGGAGCATGGAATTTGAGGTCGACAAGGACATGAAACTCACGGTGCGACAGACGGCCAGATCCAGTTCATTTCACGCCCGGCAGCGCGGGTGACCACTAAAATCCAGGGAGTGGGCCTCTCCGGCGAGGCAGGCATGACACTGACGTGCCAGTCCGGCATGGCCTGCGTTTCGGCACGGGCCAATTCAACGCCCATGAGCGCTTCCTGGGCTATCCCCAGATGATCCCAGAGCAGGTCGGCTTCCCTGGCCTGGTTCAGACCGTGATGCTGGAGTGCGAGCAGGCCTGAGGCCAGGGTCGCGGCCACGACCAGAGCCACCAGAACCTCCACCAGGGAAAATCCCGTTGCATTATTGTGCGGCCGGGTGAAGATCATCGACGCTCCGAAGCCAACAACCGCACGTCAAGTTCGCTGGTCTTCCATTGTTCTCCGTTTGCAAATACAAGAACAAGAGGATCCATATAGCCCGCGGGATAGATTCGCAGAAGCGCTTCCGAACGCGGACAAGGCGACGCGTTGATGGTGCAGCGGGTCACCGGCTGATGCATGCTGTGCGAGGCGTCGTTCCAGACAATGCGCCCCTGGACGTGATCCAGGCGGACCTCCTGAAATCGACCCGACAAAAACGCCGCATGTCGGACCTGATCCAGAAAGACATTCAACTCGTGCAACGGGACGTCAGCACGGCGAGGACCAGTGGGATCAAGCCTGGGCAGCAGGGTAAACCAGCCCAGACTCACGATGAGCAGCACAATGAGCAGCTCCACCAGAGTCAGCCCGGTCTGCCCGGAGTATGCGTCACAGTTGCGTCTCATGGGTGTCACTCGTCGAGTTCCCAACTGTTGATGTCTCTGGCAAAACCGGAACCACCCTCTTTTCCGTCGGACCCCAGGCTGGTGATTTCGTAATCCCGGCCCTGCTGCCCCGGCGATCGGTAACGGTATTCATTGCCCCAGGGATCCCTGGGCACGGAAGAGGCTTCAAGATACCCACCCGGGCGGTAGTTTCGGAGCGGGGCGCCTCTTTCCGGTTTCGTGATCAACGCGGCCAGTCCCTGCTCCGTGGTTGGGTAGACGCCATTGTCCAACCTGTAAAGCCGCAAGGCGGATTCCATGGTCCGGATGTCCACGCGGGCTTTGGCCGCCCTGGCTTCCTCCGGACGATCCATGATTCGGGGCACCAGCAGCGTGGCCATTAACCCAAGAATGACCACGACGATCATCAGTTCGATCAGGCTGAAGCCTGGACTTTGTTTCATCAATCTACTCCGTGCTGTTGTCGATATGTGTCTGTGCAGCGAGGCCGCAAGACTAAGGAGAGCCGGTCCCCAGTTGAGGAGCTGCCTGATCATCAGGAAGAGAAATCCATTGCGGGGCCAATTCCCGGCGCAGACTCTCCCGGATTGGAAGAAGTCCTTTTCCGTGAAAATACCCTGACAAGTCCGGCTCCATGGCCACCCACCACAGGAAAAAGCGCTCGTCCGGAACATGCCGGGCCAGCAGCAGATATCCGTCGCGAGCCAGGACCGGATCTGCAAGAACGTATTCCCGATCGCCCCAGCGCACTGTCGCGTCGACATCCACCGGGAGCGGCCGCAATTCCGCGGGCGCGGGCTCCGGCGATTCCAGGAGCGATCCGTCTCGTAACGAATACCAGCGTTGAACCTGATCGATATCGCTGATTCTCAGCAAACCCTCATCAGCGGCGACATGGGCTTCCAGTCGTGGTGAGCCGAAATGCAGCTTACGCAGCCAATGCTCATTCTTTGTGCGGTAGCTCAAGATTCCAGATTCCAGATCGAGTTGTTCCAGCAAGATAAATGGGTGAACGAAGGCTCCTGATCGAGAATCCATCAATTCACCCCCGGAGATCAAACGCCCCTCCGGAATGTTCCAGACCACGGTTCGCTCACCGGACGGAACTTCGAACAACTCCTGAAACCCCTCATCTTTTTCCATAATGCGCAAAGCAATGCGCCCGTCATGAAACATCGCGGCATCAAAGGGACCACCCGGAATACGTCGTTGATCCAGCAGGTCAAGGCCCGGCAAGGCCCAGATCAGCAGCCATCCGGCCTGGTCAACGATTTGCAGAAGACCTTCCCGCGGACTGAACTGCACGGCCAGGGGCGGATAACGCAGGGTTCCCAGATATTCAAGCGGACCATCCACCGGCCCGACATGCAGTCGTCGGCCCACATCCACCAATGCGACCCGGGTCAGCGAGGAGGACAGGGCCGCGGTGCTGAGCGCCCGTTCACTGGCAACAGTCGCCACATGGGCGCAGTATCGCAGGTCGAAGATATGCAGTTCATCTTTGGAGATCTCTCCCCCGGCGCCAAGATACGGCCCGGATCCGTCCCAGGCCAGAAGAGAAACCGGCGTTTCCGTCGGCAAGGTCAATAAAGGGCAAGGCCAGGAACTCCAGATGCGGATGTCCCCATTATCCAGACCGGCGGCCAAACCAACGGCAATCGGACTGTCGGTTCGAGGGCCGGCCTCGGATTGTGGACCGGCCTGGAATGTCATTGCCCCGGTTGCGAGTTGCAGCATCACCGGCTCGTGAGCGAGTTCGATGAAGTACCGGCCGGTTTTGTCCGGCACGGGAAAATCAATTCTGGGTGAAGGATATTGATGGGCAAGAGTTTGCCGGATCATTTCCTCCAGCGTCATGGTCGCGCCGAAAGGCGCCGCTTCGGTCAGAACGTGTACGGGAACAGGCGTGGAGACATGTTTGGCGGGAGCGCAGCCCTGGACCACGGCCAGCAGCGTGAGGATCGCCAGAAGCCGAAGCCCTTGCTTGCAATTCCCGAAAATCCGGGTATGGGTCTTGCCTACTTCCAACATGATCGTTCCATTACCATGCCCGCCGATTCACCACCATCCCGGATATCCCTCCTGGACCTGTTCCGGGGCAGCGCCGTGCTGCTCATGCTTGTCTACCATTTCTGCTTCGACCTGCGATATTTCGGCGTTATACGCTTCAATTTCGAGAGCGATCCGTTCTGGCTGATTTTTCGCTCGATCATCGTCAGCAGCTTTGTGCTGGCTGTGGGCGTCAGCCTTGCCCTGTCCACCCGCAACGGCCTCGATCCAGGGCGTTTCATCCGCAGACAAGCAATCCTGGTAGCGGCGGCGGCCATGGTTTCCCTGGGCACATACCTGCTTTTCCCGTCAACCTGGGTAGTTTTCGGAATCCTGCACTTCATCTTTGTCGGCAGGATTTTGGCATTGTTTTTCTTGCGCTTCCACGCAATGAACCTGCTCTTTGCCCTGCTCTTCCTGCTTGCCGGACTACTCCTCGAACACCCGGCGTTCAACCATCCCTGGCTGCACTGGCTGGGTATGATGACGCACAAGCCGTTCACGGAAGATTACGTCCCGGTACTGCCGTGGTTCGGTGTCCTGCTGCTGGGCATTCCACTCGGAAAAATGTTTGCACAAGGCCGATTGCCGTTGCAGTTCGTCTCCAGCTTGCCGACTGTCCTCGCTCCCTTATCTTGGCTGGGCCGGAACAGCCTGGCCGTCTACCTGCTCCATCAGCCCCTGTTCATGGGCATCCTGTACCTTGTTGTGCGCTGACCCGTCTTCGGCATGAGCCGATCAAGTTCGAAACAAGACCGAACAGCTTAAGTGATTGGATCCCGGTGAGACCAAATCCAAAACCTAGGCTTCTTTTGTACTGGAATCAAAGGTGATGACGAAACGGGTGCCATTCGAGCGATCCAGGTCAATGGCGCCTCGCAGCTGGTGCGCAGCAATCATTCTGGCGATCCGCAAACCATACGAACGTGTTGACTGAAGATCAATTTCCCCTGGCATTCCTACGCCGTTGTCGGCAACGACGAGCATATAGCCCTTGTCGTCCTCATGTAAGGAAACGCTGATTTCCTTGTGTTGAGCACCGGCTCGGGGATTGTTGCCGGGAAATGCGTACTTAAAAGCGTTGGTTACCAGTTCGTTGACGATCATGCCGCAGGGGACGGCGACGTCGATCCCCAGAAGGATGTCCTGAGCCCTGGCTACACAACGAATGTCGCTCTGGATCCCGAGGGAGGCGCTAAGTTCCCGCAGAAGCGTGTCCAGATAATCCTGAAAATCGATCTCTGCCAGACTCCCTTTGCTGTAAAGTCGCTCATGGACCAGGGCGATGGCCTTGATCCGTCCATCAAGATCTTTCAGTGCCGTGGAACCGACCGGATCCTCCACCGTCTGGCGCTGCATGTTCAACAAGGCGGAGATCACGGCCAGGTTGTTTTTCACCCGGTGATGCACTTCGCGGAGCAGCATCTCCTTTTCCTTGAGGGATGCCTTCAGTGATTCCTCTGCCTGCCTGCGTTCGGAAAGATGGAGATTGATACGTTGTCCGGCAATCAAGAGCCCCAGAAAACCGAAGAACCAGATCGCTCCATACGTGAACAGGTCCGTGCGTTGAAGCGTCCGCAGACTATTCCTGAACGGCTCCCAGGGCACGGAAACACTGATTCCCCCTTGGATATCGCCAAGCATGAAACCTTGTTCCGCATGGCACTTCAGGCATCCTTCTTCGGTAACCAGGGGTCGCATGAAACGGAAATAGAGCTCATCGTCGAGTGTTTCAATGGAAGATGCCTCAGTTTCCCCTTTCTGGAGCGCGGATAAGGCCTTTGTCTCCCATTCGTCCGGCGCATTTTCGGACCTGAGAGGTTTGAGGCTGGTTATCCGACCGCGCAGCCCGTATTCTTCCCGGCCCATTTCCTGAACTTGGCGGGTCATGTAGGCTGGATTGACCAGAGTCAATTCTTGACCGCAGGAAGCGGATATGTCTCTGTTCGGAAGATGCGAAAGGTAGGGGTTGGGAGGCGTTTTCGGCGTCACTGGCACATAGAGACCGCCTTGTGCAGCCGCCCATCGACGATACACGGAATCACGGGCAAAGGTGTCCCGGGCGCTGGCCTGCGCGACCTCCAGAGATGTGGAATAGGCGTGCCGGTAGTTCAGTTCCGCGAGGACAATCGCGAGGATCGTCCAAAACCCAGTCAGAAGGACAAAAACCCATCGCAGCTTCCGCCCCTCTCCTTGCTGATATGTGTTCCGTACTTTAACCGCACGATCCTGTTGCAATTCACTGTGCATATGTCACTCGCGATTACCGAACTCTCCTTAAGTAGAAAAACGGTATTTTGCCATGCCCGCGGGCTTGGCCGGATTTTGAGGAATGGAATTGTTACTGCTGAACATGGAATCGAAATGCAGCCGTTGTCTCAGTCGGCTGTTGATTGGGCTAACGCTTTAGATGAACCATTACCCAAGGTCAAAGAAATTTTTTCATCCCAATGTCAATGTGTGATGAAAGCGGAGTGGTTCGGCAGGGGCCGATATGCTTCAAATCGGCCGAGAGAACGTATGAGGCGTGCAGGTACTTACAAACTCTCCAGGCATGTCTTGAGTTGCTTTTTCAATACGGGCTTGAGCAGGAAACCGTGAGGCTTTGTCTTTTCCGCCTCTCGAACGACCGCTTCTTCTGAGTGGCCGGTTAAATAAACGATGGGGATATCAGAAAAGGATCGGATATGCTCAGCCGCGGTTATCCCGTTCATCCGGCCGGCCAGATTGATGTCCATGAGCACCAGCTCGGGCTGCGCATCCTTGACCGCGACAATTCCATCTTCACCCGTGGCCACGGCCTTGACGACGACATGCCCCATATTGGTCAACAAGCTTTCCAGGGCCATGGCCAGAATCCCGTCGTCTTCAATGATAAGAACTCGTTTTTGACTCGTCATGCTCAAACTCCAGGTGATGATATTCAGCTCTCTCGCACCTGAAGGCGGATCATTTTGCCATCTGTTAATATGGGTTTCTCCAGGTCACGGTAACAGTTCCGAACAGCTCAGGTAAGGACATCTCCACCGTCGTCAAGACAAAAGGAACAAACAAAAAAATGAGACTCTGCATGTAGCACAAAATGTCAGAGCAATTGGCAACTATTCAGCACATCCTGCTTGGTCTGTCGTCAGCACTGGATTCCGGCTTTCGCCGGAATGACTTAACGTAAGGATCATTTCCAGTCATACCGGCGAAAGCCGTATCCAGATCTTTTTACAACAAACCGGAACCCAGTCCCAGAGCCACGACGAACAGCATCACGGAAACTATGACCTGCAGGAACTTGATGGTCACCTTCTTGACCAGCCTTGCCCCCAGAAATGTTCCCACGAAAGCGGCCACGGTCGCGGCAACCACTGTTGTCGGGTTGCTCAAAATGTCCTCGGATGCGAGCATACCCGCGTAAACCGTCATTCGAGAAATATCTACGATCACGGCCAGCATAACCCCGGTGCCGATGAAGACCTCCTTGGTCAGTCCGCTTTTGATCAGGAAGGCGCTGCGCATGGCGCCCTGGTGGCCGGACAGGCCGCCGAAAAAACCGCTCAGCATGCCTCCGAAGGGCAGGTATCTGCGGTCAAAGGACAGTTTCTGGAACCAGGGCCAGACCTCCAGCACCGCGAATCCGGCCATGAGCACGGCGATGGTCAACTTGGCCGGCTGGACGTGGAATTCCCGCCCGCCCAAAGTATAGGAAAACAAAGGCGAGGCCTCGGCCAGGGAGAGCAGCAACCAGGCCCCGAGAAAGCTGGAGATCAGGGCCGGCGCTCCGAAACGCAGCAATACGCGCTTGTCCGCATTGCGCCCGAACATGGCCGCCTTGAAGATGTTGTTCAGCAGGTGGACCACTGCTGTCTGGGCCACGGCCACGGGCACCGGAAAGAAGATCGCGAACACCGGCATGAGCAGCGTGCCCATGCCGAAACCGGAAAACAAGGTCAATGCCGCGGCAATCAGGGCCGCGCTGCAAACGATGAGGGTTTCCATGGTGTCCCTTTAAAGTTCGTATGACAGGATTGGCCAACTGAGTGTTGAAAGGTCCTTTTCCGGCAGTTCGTTCAAAAACCCCAAGTGCAAGGAGCAATTGGGAGTTTTTCAACGGACTGTCAACGCAGTTGATCTTCCTTGTTGAAAAACGTCCGATAGCCCAGCTGGAGCATGGTGATGATCGAAAGGGCCACCGCCCCGAGGATGCCCAGCATGATGGCGATCTGATAGGCGATGGCCGTGGTGGGGTCGGTCCCGGAAAGTATCTGCCCGGTCATCATGCCCGGCAGAAAAACGATGCCCATGCCGACCATGGAATTGATGGTCGGCATGATGGCCGAATCAAAGGTGCTGTTGACGATATCCCGGGTGGCCGCCTTGGGCGTTGCGCCGAGGATCAGGGCCTCCTCCACCAGATGCTTCTGCGTGGTCATGCCGTCCAGCAGGGATTTTACGCCCAGGGAAATTCCCGTCATGGAATTGCCGATGATCATCCCGGCAATGGGTATGAAGTATTGCGGATCATACCATGGCGTGATGCGCACCACCACCAGCAGGAAATAGGCGATGCAGGTAAGCGTTCCGAAACACATGGAAAAGGCGATCACCCGGCGCAGCGGACCGGTCAGCCTGGTCCGGAACTTCCGGAAGATCGTGTGGATCGCGAAGGCCGCCATGACGATAATGATCGCGCCGGTGATGTACGGGCTGGGATTGTCGAAGACGTAGACCAGGACGTACCCGACCAGGACGAGCTGTAAGGTCATTCGTATTGAGGAGATCACGATTTCTTTTTCCCGCCGGATGCCTCTGATGCGGACGATGGCCAGCACGATCAGTACGAAGACGTACGCCAGGGCGACCTGCAGGAAGGTCAGATCAATAATGTCGTTCATAAACTGCACCCCTTGTTCAGGCATGTACCGCCGGACATTTCGATGATCACGTCCGCATGGTTCCGCGCCGCGGCCTTGGAATGGGTGACCATGACAATGGTGCTGCCGTCGGCCCGGGCATGACTCGTAAGCATCTCGAAGATCAGCTGCGCGGTCTCCTCGTCCAAAGCCGACGATGGTTCATCCAGGAGATAGACCCGCGGCTTCATAAGCAGCACCCGGCCCAAAGCCAGCCTCTGTCGTTCTCCGCCGGAGAGTTTATCCGCCGCTTCCTGCAGGGGCTTGGCCAGCCGGACCTGTTCCAGAATTTGCGTGAGCGACTGCTCGTCCGGCTCTTCCCGGTCCTGAAAGCGCAGCCCGGCCAGAAGGTTGTCCCGCACGGTCAGCCCGAAAAGCGCTGGAGTCTGGGACAGCATGACCACGTTCCGGCGATGGGTCACGGAATCTTCCTGGGCAAGATCCCGCCCCTGGAACAGAATCCGGCCGCTGGTGGGTGAGATCATCTTGTTCAGCATGCGCAGCACCGTGGTCTTGCCGCTGCCGCTGGCTCCCACCAGGGCCGTGATCCGTCCCTCGTCGATGCGCAGATCGGGCAGATCCAGCACGTCGAGGTACTTCACGTCCAAGAATTCAAACAATGGCTTCACATTCATCTCCCGCATTCATCTTTGCTGTTTCCCGATCTGTTTTGTCACGCCAACCCGTAGAGGCTGATGATCAACCCACCTACTCCGGCAAGAATCACCACGGCCCAGGACGGCGTCTTCCATTTTTCGAGGAGCACGAAACAGGTCAAGGCCAGTGCAAATTCATAGGAACCAAGAATGGCGCTCGTCCAGACTGGTTGATACAAAGCCGCTCCGAGAATGCCGACCACCGCGGCGTTGGCTCCGCGCATCAGAGCCTGTGCCCCTTCAGATCGACAAAAGGTGTTCCAGAACGGCAGTACGGCCACCAGCAGCAGAAAACCCGGAGCGAAAATCCCGATCAGGGCGATGATGGCGCCAAGTATTCCGTTCGGAGACGGCTCCACCACCACTCCAAGATAGGCCGCAAAGGTGAACAATGGTCCGGGAACGGCTTGTGCCGCGCCGTATCCTGCAAGAAACTCGTCCGGAGTGACCCACCCCGGCTGAACAAGTCCTGCTTCCAGAAGCGGCAGGACCACATGGCCGCCACCGAACACCAGGGCTCCGGCCCGGAAAAATGATTCAAAGAGCGCCAAGCCTTGGGAGGACGTGGCAATGGCTAGGAGGGGCAATCCGAAGAGCAGGATTGCGAAGATCCCCGCGGCAATGAATCCGGCCAGGCGAGAAACCGGAAAGTGAGCACGGCTGACGCAGTAGTCGCTCTGTCCACTGCAAATCCATAATCCAGCCAGGGCTCCGACAATGATCGCGGAAATCTGTCCCAGCGCGCCCCCGGCCAAGAGGACGATCAGGACCGCGCCCAGTGCGATGGTGGCCCGCTCCCGGTCCGGACAGAGATTCTTGGCCATGCCCCACACCGCATGGGCGACAATCGCCACCGCGACAACCTTCAAGCCATGAATGACGCCTGCGCCCGCCGGTCCTTCCATGAACGATGCGCCGTATGCGAAAAGGATCAGGATGAGGGCCGACGGCAGGGTGAAGGCGGTCCAGGCCGCGGCAGCACCCAAAGGCCCGCCCCGCATCAGCCCCAGGGCGAATCCCACTTGGCTGCTGGCCGGGCCGGGCAGAAACTGACACATGGCCACCAAGTCGGCATAACTCTTTTCATCAAGCCATTTGCGACGCGCCACGAACTCGGTGCGGAAATATCCGAGATGGGCGATGGGACCGCCGAAAGACGTCAGACCCAAACCGAGAAAAGCCTTGAAGACCTCCCATACCCTCTGCGCTTTGTTCGATTCCGGCATCATAACGAATCCCCCTGTGGATTCCGCTTCATTGTTTCCTTGATCAATTCCCCAAGATGGCGCTGGGCCACGGCCAGTCCCTCCAGGCCTTTCTCCGTGATTTGGTAATACTTCCGCCACACCCGCCCGTCCCGTTCCTTGCGCGAAACCAGGTAGCCCTTGCGTTCCATGGCATGAAGCATCGGATAGAGGGTGCCCGGACTCAGCCGGTACCCATGTTCGGCCAGCTCCTCGATCATCCATTGGCCGTAAATCTCCTGGAGCGCGGCATGGTGCAGCACATGCAGCCGGACCAGGCCGGAGAGCAGGTCATGGTGCTCCTGCATCAGATCATCTTTCATGAATTCCCTCCGACATCGCAATTCGTAATCGAAATTCGATATAATACCCATGATCCGACTTGGCAAGACTGAGCCCGATATACCATTTACTCACCCAATCAGACTGGGCACGAGCAAATTATTGTAACAGAAAATCTTTCCGCCGACCCGACTATTTTGAAGCACATTTCAAAAAAGTCCTGACTATTTTTAAATCTGCTTCAAAATAGTCAACATGAAACGTCATCTTCAATCGTCAATCAGAGAAGATCTCGCAAAGAAAATGGTCCTGATCACCAGCCCGAGACAGATGGGCAAAACCCATCTTGCCAAGGGTCTCATGGGGGATTTCAGCAAAAAGGATTGGGTTCGGGTGAACCTTGTACAACAGCATGAGCAGCAACTTGCGGATTTTCTGGAAGCTTGCATCCCGGAAGATGCTCAGACCGATGGCATATGTTCGTGGCCCTGAACGGCTGGTCCTGGCAGATTTCGGAAAGCCGGTCCCGCTAGAAAAGGTTGCGCATTGCATTATGACAATGCGGCTGCAAAAGAGGCGTCACACTTCGCAAGAAGCCGCTTTTCCCTTTTTTTCCTCCACGAGATGCGCCACGGCTTGGGTCGCGATGCACCCTTCGGCCGCGGCGGTGACGATCTGTTTGATGAATTTTTCCCGCAGATCACCGACGACGAAGATGCCGCTGATGTTCGTTTCGCATCTTTCATCAGTGATGACGAATCCTTTAGCGTTCATTTTCATCCCGGCTGGCACGAGGCGGTTGTCGGACTCATAGCCGATGAAGATAAACACGCCATCCGTAGGCAGGACTTGCTCCGCGCCGGTTTTAACATTGCGGATGCCCACCGCATGGACGCCGGAGCCGTCGGCGTGCAGGTCCGTGACCACGCTGTCCCAGACCACCTGGATTTTCGGTTCGGCCAGAACGCGTTTTTGCAGGATCATGCCGCCGCGAAAGGCGTCCCGGCGATGCACGAGGTGGACGCTGGATGCGATCTTGGACAGAAACAGGGCATCCTCCAGCGCGGTGTCCCCGCCGCCGATCACCACCACGCGCTTGTTCCGAAAAAAGAAGCCGTCGCACACGGCGCAGTAGGAAACGCCCTTGCCGTAGTTTTCAAGTTCGCCGGGTATCCCCAGCCGGCGGGGTTGCCCGCCGCAGGCCAGGATCACTGCCGGAGCGTACAGCTCGTCGCCGTTGTCCAGGCGCACGATATGTTCGTCCAGTCCCGGTTCGACCTCCACCACTTCCCGGGCCAGGATTTCCAGGCCGCAGGCCTTGGCGTGATTGGTCATGGCCGCGGCCAGATCCGCCCCGGAGATGGACTCGGTACCCGGCCAGTTTTCCACGATGTCCGTATTGTTCAGTTGACCGCCGGGCAAGCCTTTTTCCACGAGAACGGTTTGCAGGGCCGCGCGTTGGGCATAGATGCCAGCCGTCAGGCCACTGGGGCCGCCGCCGATGATGATCAGGTCCAGGGTTCGGGTCGTCATTTCGCTTTCCTCCATGGTTGGACTGGAGTGATGGAACAGCCGTCGCCGCGGCGAAACAGGATCGACGGATCAGCCTTCACTGACTTCATAATATGACCACTGCCCGAATAAACAACATGCGTCTTCCAGGCAGTGCACATTTGGGGTCACATTTGGGGTCAGGTCTTGCTTTTTGATGTATTTCGTTCTTTTGTGATGATTCTGCTGACAGTAGCGCAATGAAGGCCAAGATGCGCGGCGATCGACTGCTGGGAATAACCGTAATCAATGTGGGCTGCTGCGATGGCCTTGTTCCGGCTCGGCTTTGTTTGCCGTTCCGGGAAAAGCTTCTCCAGGGAAGGTCGCAGCGCAAGGCGTTTGGACCCGAGGGACTTCAGTGAATACGGCTTTCTTCCGCAGAAATGGAGACAGCTTTTCCAGAAAAGATTCCGCCCTCAGAAGACATATTCCCTTCTTACACTGATCATTTACAGCCTTTAGGAACAGTCATTACCATCTCGGAATATTTCGCAAGAAAACCGTCTGCTGTCAAAAACCGCATTGGTTCACTTATAGATTGGGCTAGAAGAAGGCGGTCAAATGGGTCACGATGGAGAAGTGGTAGGTCGTGAACACAAGCAGCATGGCGAGTTGTTATGTCGAGTTCCTGGAAACCGCTTTCTGGAATTGCAATTTCAAAATCATGAGGATCACCTTGCAGTTTGCCAATTTTCGTCTTGATTGCAATTTCCCAAATCGATGCTGCGGAAACATAAATCTTGTCGGCATCGAGCATAATCCGCCGCGCCTTTGAACAAAAGTAGATCACTATCCAGCACCGACCAATGAATATTTGCGTATCGATCAAGATTCGCATTCACGCCCCTCGAACTCCGCAAGAACATCATCCGGCAAGGGGGCGTCAAAATCTTCCGAAACCTTGACTTTGCCGCGCAACACACCGAAACGTATGCTTTTTTTCTCATTATCAAATGACAAAAGCCGAGCCAATGGCTTGCCTGAACTGGAAATAACGATTTCCGCGCCTCTTTGCACCTCTGCAAGCAGCGTATGTATCTGCTTGTCCAATTCCTGTACTGTGACAGTCATTGTCGCCATAAATCGACCTCCTTGAATGCTTCCCATTCTTTCGATGTGGCGTGGGTCTCCGAAGCCTAAACCAACAGGTCCTTGACGCCCAGGAAAATCACAAAGGCTGAGGTTTTGATTATATACCAGGCATGGAAGGCCGCTGTTGTTCTGGAGAAGATATAACAGGGCCGGACTGCTGGCAAACCTACCCACCAACAGCACCGGGCAATCTCTTCATCGAATACACCCCCTCCACACCCCCAACCGGCGTAAATCTTCGTTGATCCTTGGAATCCAGCAGGTGTTTCACCCCGTCGAACACCTCGGTCACGAACTCTTTTGAGCCGATGATGCCGGAGTCCGTGAAGTACCGGCAGCGGTGGCGGAAAACATCGACGCGGTTGAGGCGGTACCTCTTTTTGCGCTCCTTTTCCACCACTTCTTTCTTCATCTGCTTGCCCTTGCCCGTGTCCATGGCACCGGTTTCGTAGACGAACTGCCGGTACTTGCGGATGATCTCGTTGGGATTGAACTCGTTCCATTCGTGCATGCCCAGGTTCATATCCAGTAACCCATGCCTATTCCCGGTCTGCACCAGATAACCCAGGCCGGACCAGCGGTAGTTTTCGGGCTTGTCCACTATTCCGGCCCGAACCGGATTGAGGTCTACGTACGCCAACAGGTTGACCAGGCTGGTTCCCTCCTGAACGATGACGCTCTTGAAGCGGTCACCCCAGAAGAATCCTTTTCTGTTCCGACGCTTGTTGAAATACCGCGTAAACCCCTGCTTGATGTCCTTCACGAATGCACCCAGGTTGACCAGTCGCCGACGATATTCCTGCACCTGATGCGGCATGATCACGGCATCGTCGCCGAACTGCTTCCTGTATCGCTTCCCAATCTCTTCATCAGTGGCCGCCTCTTCCGTGTGCATCCGAACCACCAAATGAAAGTGATTGCCCATCAAGCAGAACCCCAGCAAGTCAACGAAATAGAAATTGCTCAACCTGGCAACAATGGCCATAAGGTGATCTTTCTCAATGTCCTGCAAAGGAAAGCCGTCCAGAGCTGTCCTGGACATGATATGGTAGATGGTTGAGCTGTCGTTTCGGACAAACCTGGCGATGCGTCCCATGATTGCCTCCCTTGGATGAAGAAGTGTTGGTAAAACGGAAGTTAAACGTGAATATTATCGCCAGTCAAGTAAAAAGAACCTGTCCCTATGCTCCCTTACCAGATCGGCAAGAATGGAGAGAAACAACAACCGGTCGCCGTCCCTCAGAAAGATCTCTGATCGAGCAGTCACATGGTAGAGGGCGCCGGGAAACTCAATCCAAAGTAGTCTGGCCATGTATTCATGGCTTACCGCAAGAAATCAAAATACAAGACCTGACCCCGATTTCGTACTTGTTCATTGCGACGAAATCTGGACACGACTCGACGAACTATACATTGTATTTTGATTGCGGAAACATCCGAGCATAATCTTGAATATATCTCCGCCACGGCAGATCTTCCATGTACTCCATGTAGCCAACCACAGCATCAAGGTCTTTTTGCGATAAATGATTGCAATCCAGCATCGTCTTCATGAGCTCCAGGCTGTTCCAGACGCCAATGCTGAATACATTGGCGAGCTGAGTCATATCCCTATCATCCGTGACAACGGGCACGTCCAGGGCGAGGGCATGAGCAAGAATGTCGATATCTACTTCTTGGACACCTAATGACTGGGCCAAATTATAGTCGGAAATATAGCCATTTGCCAGGACAGCTTCCTTTTGCTGAGCACGCGAGATGTTGATCCGCTGAGATCTGTTTTCCGAATACATGTCCTTGTTCACCCAACAAAACTTTTCCCGTAGCCGAGGCTGCCTATCATACTCCTTCTGAAAACGATGTGTGATGTAAAGTGTGAATTCGTCAGGACAAAAAGGGCGGAAAAGAAGGGGGTGAATGGATTGTGCGAAACGCAAATATATATTGGTATCAACAAGGATCTTGGATTGCGCCATGTTGGTATCTAATGGGTCAGATAATAATGCAGTTCTTTTGCTTCGACGGTCTGAATGTCGAAAAGAGATTGCAGGAATCCATCCCCCCTCGATGTTTCGCCGAGGAACTTCCTCAGGGAATCGAAAATCGGGGTTTTGAAATATGTCTCGGCCAAATACACATATACTTCAGGAGGCAGATAGTCGTCTTCTCCCGCTAAGGAATGCGCTGAATCACTTCTGAGCTTTTCGATTAATGTCGATTTCTTTTCGACATATTTTTTGATGACAATATAGGAACTATTCAACTTCTCCAATTGATCATATCCATTTTCAGTCGCATATGAATTGACGGATTTATATATAGTATATGGTGATATGAAAAGAGGATCGGCCAGGGCGATCATTTCTGCGACAAGCTGATTTGCATCGAGACCGACAAGGTCTTTATAAGCTTTTGCAGCAATTTCCTCGGGAAACAAAAAAGATTGGGCGAAAAGCTCTGCAAATTCCTCGGAAAGATCTACATCACAGGTGCACTTTGTAATAATGTGCCCGATTTCGTGAGCGACCCAAAACTTGAAATCCAGAAGATAGGAGTCCATGTTGATGTACATCCATTCTCTCTTGCTTCGCGGTGATTCGATATACAGCGCGTGGGCGTCATTATCCTTGCTGGACGTCACGCCCCAGAAAACCGGCACGGGAACAACATCGTACGCATGGATGATGTTAACAAGGTCGGAATAGTTGATCACGTCTGTCAGGGACTTGTCGGCTAGGCCCCTGACCATGGCCACAGCCTTTTGGATGTACGCATAATCCATTAACGGACGCTTGAGGACCGGCGGAACCTCCAGCGCCGCATCCGGAAGGTAGTCGGAAATCGAATCAAGGAGCATCGCCTTTTTCAGGGCACCCGCAAAATGCGCATCGGTCAAGGCCCTGTGTGCCTTCTTGCGAAAATTGAACGCCGCCTCCAACGGTACATCGTCCACAACAAGGTCTGAATGCGGCAGCCTGAGCAACATCCCAAGCCGCACGAGTTTGTCAGGCCGGGGAAACTTCTTCCCGGCCAACCACTCCCCCACGATGGTCCTGGAAACCATGAGCCTTTCGGAAACCTGGCTGTTGTTGAATCCCAGGGAATCCATAGCCTTCTTGACGAGTTCGATATTGAGACGCTTATTCATATGCGAACCAATTAAGTGCCAAGTCAACTTTTGTCAACATTTAGTAAACATTTCCATGCTCTCACTCTCGTCAAGATGACCAGCTAGACAAGCAACCAGAAGCTTACATCAGCAACCACCCCGCCGCGGCCTCATCGGTAATAGCTCCACCCCACATGTGGCGTAGCCTCGTAGGTGCAACTTCTCAATTTCTTATTGTGTTCGTTTATCTGATTGACTCAAGGAAGCGCATGACGATCCGATAAGCGGGTTCGTATGTGCGAAACGTTTTTTCGTCAGGCTGTAGCTCTCCGTGCAGTAGCGAATTTCTGAGTGCATAAATCACCTCAACCAGTCCGAAGAACAGTTCTTCGCTAGTACAGCGGAACTCCATATCCCCTACGACAATCGGGCGTTCCGCTCCGACCAGAAGATTACTCATCGGGCGGGGGCAACATGTCTGATATAGGCCCCGCAGATGACCCTGCTTCGTCGTGGAAAGTTCGATATACTGTGGATGAACAATAAGACCGGTCTCGTCATAGTCGGTCTGAGTTATCGTTGTAGCTACAGCACCAGCCCGATTTGAAACGGTGGAAATCCACTGCCCGTTCTGCTTGTTGACAACGATTTTGG
The DNA here is from genome assembly GCF_900104215.1 of Desulfonatronum thiosulfatophilum. NCBI lineage: Bacteria > Pseudomonadati > Thermodesulfobacteriota > Desulfovibrionia > Desulfovibrionales > Desulfonatronaceae > Desulfonatronum > Desulfonatronum thiosulfatophilum. Next base: position 92,907 of record NZ_FMXO01000017.1, read on the forward strand.
GGTCAGGTCTTGTTTTTTGATGTATTTCGTTCTTTTTTGATGATTCTGCTGACAGTAGCGTAATGAAGGCCGAGATGCGCGGCGATGGACTGCTGGGAGTAACCGTGGTCAATGTGAGCTGCTGCGATGGCCTTGTTCCGGCTCGGCTTTGATTGCCGTTCCGGGAGAAGCACCTCCAGGGAAGGTCGCAGCGCAAAGCGTTGGACCCGAGGGATTTCAGTGAATACGGCTTTCTCCCGCAGAAATGGAGACAGCTTTTCCAGAAAAGATTCCGCCCCCAGAAGACATTGCCCAACAAGCTTCTTCCAGGGTGACTCCTCGCTTATCCCCGCAAGAACGAATTTTCGGTACTCCTGTTGCGCCTTCTGCCGATCATTCCCGAATTGGGAAAGTATCCAGTCTGAGGTGAGCAAGCCCAGCTTCTTCTTCAACCCGGCAGTGGCGCAATAACTGGACCAGGGGTAATCCTTGGGATGCCGCGCCATACCGGCCCGAACCGGATTAAGGACGACATAGCGGCACAACTCCAATAGATGGGAATCCTTGTCTACCACAATGGATTTGAACCGCCCTTGACAAAAAACATGCCCTACCCTTCCGTGAGTCCGGTTGAATTTCTGCGTGTAGATCCCATTCAACTGCCGCATGCCTTCCGAGAGATTTCCATCCGGTGTCTCGATCAGGAGGTGATAGTGGTTGCCCATGAGGCAATACCCATGACAAATCCAGTTGTACCGCTCTACCAGATCGGCAAGAATGGAAAGAAACAACAACCGGTCGCCGTCCCCCAGATAGATCTCTGATCGAGCATTCCCCCGAGCAGTCACATGATAGAGGGCGCCAGGAAATTCAATCCGAAGTGGTCTGGCCATGTATTCAGCTCACCTCACGAAAAATCAAAATACAAGACTTGACCCCCAAAACTCGTTGTACCATGGAAAAAAGACTCTTCCAAAGGCGAGAGCGTCCTCCTGGGAACCGAAGCTACCAGGGAAGGTGGGATGATATTTTAATGTCTTGAATTGTGCTTCCGAGAATGGATTGTCATTACTGGTATATGGTCTGCTGTGAGTCTTCGTAATCAAGCAAAAAGAACCTGTCCCTATGCTCCGCCATCACCAAGAATGGATTTCCATCGGCCGTGAATCACCTCCCAAAAGAGATAGCCAACAAAAGCCGTAATAAAGCCCAGAGTATATCCAACGAAGGTTTTACTGACGACATCATAGCCATGTGTATTTGCATAATCCAAGATTTGGAATGACGCCAACCACAAAATGGTTCCCCAGCTACCAATTTGAATTTGCCAAGTTTTCATTTACTCCCATGGTTTCGTTGCTTAGTTGTCCTAACGCCAGCACCACCAGCCGGTGTGGAGCGGCAGCGTAATACCGGTCTGAGTGCATGCAGTTGTTCAATGCGTTTTTACTCGAAATAGGTTTCTTCGCATCTTTCTGTTATCTCGCTACGCATTTTTCCATCTTCAGGATCTCTTTCTTTTTTAATAAGCCCCATTTCTTGCAGCTTACTTGTCCTTTTACCTACCATCTGATGCGTTGTATCAATAAGTGCAGATATTTCCCCAGCTCTCATTCTTCTTTTCTCGTCGTTAAGAGTCGTGACAATATCTAACTCTACTGGGTCCAACATGATGTCTTTATTTAATTTTTTGACTTCTTCTTTGAAGTCGTCTGACAGGTTGAAAATGGTACATGTGCCCTCCATGCATTCTGGACATCGCCACTTAAAAAGTTCGATACTATCTTTTTTATCCATGGGATGGCAAAATCCACATTGACCGCATTTTATTGTTTGATTTTGTGAAAGGTATAGATGGATTGCTCTTGTATATTCAAAGCAGCGTTGTACAAAATAGTTTCTATATTCACGACCTTCAGGATAGCCCCAGTTCATCCTTTCACTTTCACACAATCCAAGAAAAAGAGCGTAAACGATAACGTCTTTACCTTCTTTATCGCGCGTTGATTTATATCTTGATAAGAAAAAGTTTGATTCTAAAGACGATAATAATTCCACTAAATCAGGATGTACGATGAAATGACTGGTGTGAGGATTTCCACCAAGTGCTTCGAAATACTTTCCACCAACTTCCTTATCAATAATTCTTTTTCTTACACTCCTGGCTTCGTCGATAATATATTTCAGAAGTTGCTGCTGATTGTGTCGATCTAGCTTGTTCTCGAAAGGCTCTAATGCATAGCGATTCAGCCTATCAAAATATTTAGATATTGTATTTTCATAATACTTTTTTGAGGCTAATCTAATTGATGCGACTGTAATTTTGTCTCCCCTTGAAATTTTATCGAGAAAACAAATATGAAGAATATGCCCCATTATTCTTGGAACGTTAAATGATGCTCTAAACATCATTGTCATGTGATCTTGGATAGAGACGGAAGATGTAATGTCAAAGTAGCTATTTAATGATTCTCCAAATACAGAAAATCGTGTTAAAAGTAACCTATGTGCATAATCAGAAGCTGCCCGCTCCATTTCCTGAACTTCAATAGCCTCATATAATTCTGAAAAGTCTAGACCGATGGTATCCGTCTTGCTGGGATCAATTTTTCCGTAATAAACGCGCCCTGGATAACCTGCCACTTTCAACTTGATCGTTTCATTGCTTGAATTGTTTAACGGTGACAGTACGACATCAACAAAAAGCCTTTGATCAAGCAACCCTATTTCAGAAAAATCATCGAAAAATGCAACCAATCTTAATAATCCCGATTCTGAAATTAAAGTTTTGATTTCATCTAAAATTTCGCTAAATGGGAATGATTTTAGTACGACATCTGAATATTCGTTATAGATATCACTGTCATCTAGAGTTTTATCAAAGTCTGATAAGGAACCTGATGTCTCAGCATTTAATTCGACTTGACCCGGAGATATTTTTGCTCCAGCTTTTACACCAACAGACGTAATGCTTGATGATTCCTGCTGTTGCTTGATCCTCAACTGATTAGTAATTTTCTGAAGCACCGGTATTTCGTGCTTTTCCAGCTTGGCCTTCTTTACACGAACCCCAATTTCAGTAAGTGAACTTTTTAATTCGTCGTACTGTTTTTTTAGCCCTCTCCATCGTTCAAGAAGTGTTAACTTATCACAAGCTTCTCCGACTTCCTTGAGAAGTTCAGCAATTATTTTTCCAAGCATAATTTTACGCAACATGTGGGACCTATATGCTGCGTTCGATATGCCAATTTTGTCCAACTCTTCTTCAGGGATGTTGGCTGCTTCGAGAACATCATAAATCGACTTTACATCGATATAAATTGATATGACGTCTTTTCGTTCTCTCAATACTGATTGAGCTTTGGCAAAAATTGTACTTTTACCGGTACCTTTGCGACCAAGTAAAAAGGTTGTGTTGCTTGAAAGAACGGCCTGCAAAACAGCGTCACCAGGCAAGGCATCTACATATATTTGATCAACAGGCTTCTCGCCTATTTCAGCTTCAAAATCTCGAAGCTCAGCTCGTCTGTATTGACGAAGTGATTCTGATATTTTTGAAAATTTTTCTAAATTCATATTTTAGCTCTTCTTAGATTAGATATATCCCTTCCTCAAGTATGCCATGATGCATGATGACCAGAAGATGGTTGATCTATCGCCTTCTCAATCCGATAATCGTCCATCACGAATCCACCGCCTATATCTTGGACTGTGATCCGACGATCTTGAACTCCATTCGGATGTACCACGCCAGCGAATGACTGTTGTTCTTGTTGACGGTCAACCAGAGAATTTTGATTCGGCGATCTCTGCAGACAGCCTCCGTAAACTCCAGCATCGCACGTCCGAATCCATGGCCACGCGCGGATTTTCGGACGTATCTTGCTGAGCAGGACCGTGCTTGTGTCCGCTTCCGGGACAATGGCCATGTAGCCTTGAATCTCGCCATCATGGGAGACGGTGTAGTACTCGTATCCGTCGACAAGCTGATTTGCAACAGCTTCCGCGCTCTGAAACTTGTCCAGCATGTATTCGATCTGTTCCTGTCCGACGATGGAAACGTAGTGTTCCGTCCAAATCTCACGGGAAAGATTGACGACATCACGTATCTGACCTTGGCTTTCCACTCTGATAATGTCGGTCATGTTCTTTTTTTGCTCCAATAATTGCCCTCATCTGCACAAATCCGATCAAAGCATGGTCGGGGCATCCGGTACATGGCATGGTCATGTAGTTTCTTGGCCTGACAGTCCGTTGAAAAATCCTCAATTGCTGCGTCGCTGCAAAAAGTTCAAACTCTCACGTAGGACTAAAGCGGGCTTTACCTGCAACCCAAGCAGAAAAATATGAACCGCCCGCTTCGCTCGAGGCGCGGAGGACGCCAAGAAGAATTTTTGCCTTCCGCTAGAAAGATGCGGCAGGCAAAAGGCTTCACGCCTGACGGCGAAGTGACATCACCCCGATAGGGGTGAGACATCCTTTTGGAAAGCAGCTCTTTCCCTGCTTTCCAAAATGTTTCCTTGGCGTCCCCTGCGCCTTGAGCGTAGCGGGCGGTTCAAAACTTCTTGTTTTTTCTTGCAGGCTATCAGGAATAAGTCACTAAATAGTCGAGCCTGAAAAATCCGATATTTTCGTTACAGGATCATCATAGAAGGCTGACGGGTTGTGGTGCCGAAAAACAGCCAAAGCGTAAAAAGGGCAAAAAAGTGTTCGAACTTCCGAATCCACTTCCTGAAATTGAATGCCGCGGCAGCCATGAACAGGTTGATCGCGTCGCCGAGAACCCCTTTCAGGTAGTTTCGGGACAAGCGATGATCCTGTTTCAGGTGACCAATTATCGGCTCTATTCCTGCTCTACGGCGAAAACGCTCACGGGCGATCCGTCGTTGATAGGGGCTATCGCTTTTCTTCGGACGCCCTGGCCGCA
>NZ_FMXO01000018.1 GCF_900104215.1 Desulfonatronum thiosulfatophilum
ATCAACCCGACCATGAGCCGGATTGGTTTTGCTGGGCGCCCTTTCTCGCTGTAGTAAACCGTAAACTCATCATCGAAGTGCTGCCAAGGGATCTGTTTAGCCAGTTGAAGCAGAGAATGATGGGGATTGAGTTGTTTCAACAAATCCGGATAGAGGAAGTTGCCTTGATTACAATTTTTCTTTTTCGCCTTCATAGTCACTCCAAAATCAGTGATTTTTCGACCGGCTTATTACAGAAATACTGCAGTAACTGGTTGAAAATGTACTACGAAATAGAAAAAATGTCAAACAATTTTAAATAGTTGATCTATTTTCAGGGCAGACTAATTACGCTTCGGATTTGAACTTTTTTTTGCGCCTCGCCATCAGTTTTTTTGAACAGCCTGAGGAATCCAGCAATTTCAACCTATGCAAGTGGCAGGATCAAAGCGGAAGGCAGAGGTCAGAGCGCGGGGCGGATGTCAGTGGGCGGAAGGGCATGAGTGGGAGATAGGGCGGGTTGGGTGACAGGGGGGCGAAGAGGGGGTAGGAACTGACTGGTTTTTTGGGTGAGGGTATTGCTGTTGAAGCATTCAATTCATACGGAGCCAGGTCATGAAAATATTGATCACCGGAGCTGCCGGATTCATCGGTTTCCATACTGTTCTGCGTCTTCTGGAGCAGGGGCATGAGGTGGTGGGGCTGGACAACATCAATGACTACTATGATGTTCGGGTCAAATACGGAAGGCTGGAGTATTCAGGAATCGATCCGGCTCGAATTTCCGGGAGCCGGCCGGTGCAGAGTTCCAAACATCCCGGATATCGTTTTGTGCGTATTGAACTGGAGAATGCCGCGGAAGTGATGGATTTGTTCGCACGGGAGAAGTTCGACCGGGTGATGCATTACGCGGCCCAGGCCGGGGTGCGCTACAGTCTGACCAACCCCCATGCCTACATGCAAAGCAATTTCTTGGCCTTCCTGAATCTGCTCGAAGCCTGCCGCCATCATCCCGTGGCCCATTTTGCCTACGCATCCAGCTCTTCCGTGTACGGTCTGAATCAGACCATGCCCTTTTCCGTTCGCCACAACGTGGACCATCCCATCAGCCTGTACGCGGCCAGCAAGAAGTCCAACGAGCTCATGGCCCACACCTACAGCTATCTCTATGGCCTGCCCTGCACGGGACTGCGCTTCTTCACCGTGTACGGGCCATGGGGCCGGCCGGACATGGCGCTGTTTCTGTTCACCAAGGCCATCCTTGAAGATCGGCCCATCGACGTCTTCAATCACGGCAAAATGCAGCGCGACTTCACCTACGTGGACGACATTGTCGAAGGCGTGCTGCGGGTGATCCACCATCCGCCCCAGGGCAATCCGGACTGGAACGGCAAGAGTCCTGATCCCTCGTCCTCCCCGGCGCCCTGGAAAGTCTACAATATCGGCAATTCCGAACAGGTGGAGCTGATGGAGTTCATCCAAGCCCTGGAGGAATCCCTGGGCAAAAAGGCCAGGATGAATCTCCTGCCGCTGCAGCCCGGCGACGTGCCGGCCACCTGGGCGGACACCACGGATCTGGTCGAGGATCTGGACTACAGGCCCGACACACCGGTCCGGGTGGGCATACAGCGCTTTGTGGACTGGTATCGGGAGTTCTTCAAGGTTTGAACGAAACCTGTTCCGGCGCGCGAAGCCGAAAGAGCGTCGCAGCCGTAGGATTATAATTTCACGGAGTCAGTATGGCTGGATCTTGCGATATTCTTGTGGTCGGCGCCGGGCCGGGCGGGTATGCCGCGGCATTGGAGGCCGCGGCACTTGGGCAGGACGTGGTGCTTGTGGAGAAGAACCTGCTGGGGGGAACCTGCTTGAACTGGGGGTGCATCCCCACGAAGCTTTTTCTTGGGGCCACCCAGGCCATTGCCGAAATCCGGGCCCAGTCCCGGATGCGGCTGGGTACCGGCGAATTTACCGTGGACATGGCCGCGTTGCAGAAGCGCAAGACGTCGCTGTTGAACGCCACCAGGCAGGCCATGACCAAGTCCCTGGAGGCCGCTGGTGTCCGGCTGATCATTGGGCGGGCCGAACTGCACGATCCGGATCACGTCCTGATCCGAACCGCCGACCATACGGAGACCCGAATCCGCTTTCACCGCCTGATCCTGGCCCTGGGATCCGTCCCCAGCTGGCCGGCGTTGTTGAAGCCGGACGGGAAAAACGTGCTCACGTCGTATCATGTCCTGGACCTGCAGATCATCCCGGAGTCCCTGGCCGTGATTGGAGCCGGGGCCATCGGCCTCGAGATGGCCCAGTTCTTTCAGCGCATGGGCTCCAAAATAACCCTGGTGGAGGCCGCGGATCGCATCGCGCCCTCGGAAGATCCGGAGATCTGTACGCAACTGGCCTCGATACTCAAGCGGCAGGGAATGGATGTCCGGGCCGGTACGGCCGTCACTGGTCTGGAGCGCGGGGAAGATCATGTCCGGATTCAGCTGAGTGGAGACCAGTCCCTGGATGCGCGCATGGCGCTCGTCGCTGTGGGTAGAAAGCCGAATGGACGTTTTCCGGGGCTGGAGAAGGCGGGGCCGGCGAATGCCGACGAGATGACAACGATGCGGACGGACATCGATCTGAAGCTTGCCGAGCGGATCTATGCCGTGGGCGACTGCAACGGCCGCGTTCTGCTGGCCCACGCCGCCGAGGACCAGGGACGTTTCGCGGCACGCCATGCCGCCGGCAAGGTTGATGGGCCGTATGCGCCGGGGGCGATCCCCTTTTGCATGTACGGCGATCCGGAAGTGTTTCGGGTCGGTCCGACACCGGCCGAGGCAATGCGAAACGGTTTGCAGTGCTCGGTATCCCGAGCCATGCTGGCCGCCAATCCCGTGGCCCAGGCCGCGGCAGCGCCCCATGGGTTGGTCAAAATTCTGTGGAGCGGCCGGAAGGTGATCGGAATCAGCGCCGTGGGTCACGGAGTGCTGCACCTGGTCGCCTCGGCCACGATCATGGTCGATCAGGGCTGGACAAGGAGCCAGGTCGAGCAACTGATCTTCGCCCACCCGACATTGGATGAGACACTGAAACAGGCCCTGCTTGCCCCGCAAGAAGATGTGCAAGGATAAGTTAAAAAATGGTTGATGTTTTGAAAGGATATTGATGTTTCAGACGACTTCACCATTGGTCCTGGGGTCCGGTTCTCCGAGGCGTCGGGAATTGCTTGAGGGATTGGGGATATTGTTTGCGGTGCATCCTGCTGTGGATCCGGAGCCGGAGTTCGTGACGGGGAGTTGTCCGGAGGAGCATGCCCTGGATGCGGCACGGCGCAAAGCCCGGGAAGTGGCGGTGGCGTATCCGGAGGCAATGGTTCTGGCGGCGGACACCATCGTGGTCGTGGATGGGGACGTGCTGGGAAAGCCGGAGAATGCCGCCGTTGCCCTGGAGATGCTGCAGCGCCTTGCGGGGCGCGAACATGCGGTGATTACGGGATGCTGTTTGCGGATGCATGCCAAGGGCTACGAGCAAGGTTTTGCTGTTCGCACCAGAGTCTGGATGCGCGATTTCGGCAAGGATGTTCTGACGGCTTATGCCGCCACCGGAGAACCGCTGGACAAGGCCGGCGCTTATGGCATCCAGGATCGGGCCGGCTTCCTTGTTGAACGTATAGAAGGATCGTATACCAACGTCGTCGGCCTGCCTCTGGCGGAAACCATTAAGCTCCTTTTGGAGCAGGACATCATCAAAGCTCGGTGTCATGAAACATATGTGGTTTGGAGGTAGCGACCTTTCTCCCACAACAGTAAATTCGTGTTCATCTCTTGATTTTGCGGTCTCGCGATGCTTACACCATATCCAGCAGCTGCGCATAGTCATGCATATTCAATGACACTGCATGGTGTTTCAGCTTTCAGGCACAATGGTTGTTGAACAACTTCCGTCTCAATGGGACATATTTGCCTTAAATCAAGTCAAAGCCGAACCTCTTCCAGTATTTCAATGCCAACATATACGAACATATTCAACATTTTCGATTTTTCCGAAACCTGTCCTTTGTTTCGCCGGTGCGTGACATTTCTTGCGATTCTTCTTGCTGCACTCATTCTCTATGGACCGACGGCCGCTTTTGCGAACAATTTGCCGCCCGTTCGATCCGCTACCGAGATCAATTACCCGCCTTTTTCTATAGTTGATGAAACCGGTCGTGCCGGTGGATTTTCCGTTGAACTGCTGCGTTCTGCTCTGGCTGCCATGGGCCGCGAGGTCGTCTTCCAAACGGGTCCGTGGGGCGAGGTCATGGGATGGCTGGAACAGGGCGAAGTACAGGTTCTGCCCCTGGTGGGCCGGACGCCGGAGCGTGAGAAAATTTTCGACTTTACGGTTCCGTACATGTCCCTGCACGGGGCCATCGTGGTCCGGGCCGAAACCCGGGGGGTGCGGAATCTGCATGATCTCAAGGGCAGAGATGTCGCCGTGATGCGGGGCGACAATGCCGAGGAGTTCCTGCGGCGGGAAGATCGCGGCATCATGATCCATACAACGGACACCTTTGAACAGGCTCTCCAGGAATTGGCCCAGGGACGTCACGATGCCGTGGTTGTCCAGAGACTTGTCGCTCTGCGCCTGATCCGGGAAGCAGGTCTCGAGAATCTGCGGATCCTCGACAATCCCATCCAGGGGTTTCGCCAGGATTTCTGTTTTGCAGTAAAAAAAGGGGACAGCGCCATGCTGGCCCTGTTGAACGAGGGCCTGGCCCTGGTCATTGCGGACGGGACCCACCGGCGGTTGCATGCAAGGTGGTTTGCCGCTCTGGAACTGCCTCAAGACCGGCGCATTGTAATGGGGGGGGATCACAACTTTCCGCCTTTCGAGTACCTGGACGACAACGGCCGCCCCACGGGCTTCAACATCGACCTTGCAAGGGCCATAGCTCATGAGATGGGATTTGACATTGACATCCGTCTGGGGCCATGGGTGGATATGGTTCAAAGCCTCGGACGAGGTGAGATCGATGTCCTGAGCATGTACTATTCGGTTGGACGTGAGCGGAGATTCGATTTCAGTTTGCCTTTCATGGTTAATCATTACGTCGGCGTGGTTCGCCGCGGCGAAGAGGACCCGCCGGTTACGTTCGCGGATCTGGCGGACAAACGCATCGTGGTCCAGGAAGGCGACATCATTCACGACATACTCGTGGAGCAGGGTTTCAAATCCCAGCTTGCGCTGGTTGAAACCCAGGAGGACATGCTGCGGGAGCTGGTCGAAGGAAAGCACGACTGCGCCATCGCGCTCAGGATCGCCTCCTTACACTGGATCAAGGAGCACGGCCTGACCAATCTGCACTTGGGGGGGCATTCCTTCTTGTCGCTGGATTATGCCTTTGCCGTTCCCAAGGGCCACTCGGCTCTCCTGGCCCAGTTCAGCGAGGGGTTGCAGGTTCTGCGGGAGAGCGGGGAATACCGCCGGATACATGAAAAGTGGCTGGGCATCTACGAGGAGCCATCGTATGTTGAGTCACTGCGAAATTTACTCGTGGTCCTCGTGCCCTTGCTTCTCCTGCTGCTCGGATTCTTTTTGTGGTCCTGGTCCCTGCGCCGCCAGGTCCGGATACGAACCGAACAACTCCAGGAAAGCGAGCAGAAGTACAGGTCTTTTTTTGAAAACAGCCTGGATGCCATTCTCCTGTCCGGCACCGATGGAAAGGTTTTCTCCGCTAACCCCTCGGCATGCTCCATGTTCGAGTGCAGCGAAACGGAAATTGTCATGGTCGGCAGACAAGGATTGGTGGACGCTTCGGATCCGATGCTTGCCCGATTGCTGGATCAGCTGCACAAGCAGGGAAAGGTTCGGGGGGAATTGACGCTCCTGCGCAAGGACGGCTCTCCTTTTTCGGCTGAAGTGAGTCTGGCGCTGTTTCAGGACAGCCACGGCACGTACAATGCCAGCATGATCATTCGAGATATTACCGAGCGCAAGCAGGCGGAAGCAGCCCTGTTCCGGGCCAAGGAACAAGCCGAAACGGCCAACAAGGCCAAAAGTGAATTCCTGGCCAACATGTCCCATGAACTGCGAACGCCATTGAACGGCGTTGTCGGTATGATGCAGCTCATGCAGACCACGACCCTGGATGAAGAACAGGCGCAGTACGTGACCCTGGCCATCAAGTCCTCGGACAGGCTGGCCCGTCTCCTGACGGATCTGCTGGACATCTCCAGAATCGAGGCCGGGAAAATGGAAGTTCGGGAAGTGGAATTCAGCGTCGAAGAGCTGATGACGTCCGTATCCGAGCTGTTCACTGTTACGGCCATGGAGAAAGGCATTGCGCTGGAGTGGTCCCTTGACCCATCCCTGCCGCGGAGAATTGTCGGCGACGAAATGCGAATTCGGCAGATCCTTTTCAATCTTGTGGGCAATGCCGTGAAATTTACACACAAGGGAAGCGTACAGGTCCACCTGACGCCTCTCTCCCTCAATAATGGCATAAAGCCGCGGATACTGATCACGGTCATGGATACGGGCATCGGCATCCCCGATGACAAACTGGGTGATCTTTTCAAGCCGTTCACCCAGGTCGACGTCTCCTACACGCGCAGCTTTCAGGGCGCGGGCCTCGGCTTGGCCATCGTCAGGCGACTGTTGGAACTGATGAACGGCAACCTCTGCGCGGAAAGCGTTCTCGGCAAGAGGACAGCCATGCATGTGGTCTTGCCGCTCAAGTTACCGCCTGACCCCTCCTTAAAATAAGGGGCTTGGCAGAAGTCGCTGATACAAACTCCCTCAAAGACGAGCATCTCTCATCCTGAGCTTTTAGCTTTCGCAGTTCGACTCCATCCACTTCAGCCAGGTCTCCCTTGCCCGCTGGGCCTGCATGGCCTTGCGTTGCGCTTTTTTGCCGCGAGCTTTGAGTTCCGGCATCAGGCCGAAGTTGACGTTGGAGGGCTGGAAGTTCTTGGTTTGGGTTTGCAGGTGCCGGAGCAGGGCGCCCAGAGCGGTTTCCGGGGGCGGCTGGGGAATGTTTCGTCCCTGCAGGCGGGCGGTCAGGGCGTGGCCCAGCCAGAGACCGCAGGCCGCGGATTCCACATATCCTTCCACGCCGGTGATCTGGCCGGCCAGGAACACTCCTGGTCTGGCGCGCAACTCCAGGTCGGGCGTCAGGGCTTGCGGCGCGTTGACGTAGGTATTGCGGTGCATGCTGCCCAGGCGCAGAAACTCAGCCTGGGCCAGACCGGGAATGAGCCGGAAGATCCGTTCCTGTTCCGGGTAGGCCAGCTTGGTCTGGAAGCCGACCAGGTTGAAGGCGGTCTTGTCCAGGTTCTCGGCCCGGAGCTGCACCACGGCAAAAGGCTGGGCTCCGGTTTGCGGATCAACCAACCCCACTGGCTTGAGCGGGCCGAAGGCCATGGTCATTTCCCCACGCTCGGCCAGGGTTTCGATGGGCAGGCAGGCCTCGAAATGGATGGTCTTCTCGAACTCCCGGGCCGCGACCTTGCGTGCGCCCAGCAGTTCGGCATGGAAGCGGCGGTAGGTCTCCTCGTCCAGGGGGCAGTTCAGATAGTCGTGTTCGTCCGGATTGTAGCGTGACCCCCAGAAGGCGATGGACATGTCCACGGATTCCGCCGCCACAATGGGCGCGATGGCATCGTAGAAATAGAGGTGATCCCCTCCCACGGCGGTACGCAGATCCTCGGCCAGCTCCTCTCCGGCCAGGGGCCCGGCGGCGATGACCACTAGGTCCGCGCCGGCAAGGCGCGGATCATCCAGGGATCGGACTTCCTCGCGGACCAGGGTGATCCGCGGTTCATCGTGGATGCGCTTTGTGATCCACTCCGCGAACAGCTCCCGGTCCACGGCCAGGGCCTTGCCCGCGGGAACGCGGGTTGCCCGGGCCGCGGCCATGACCAGGCTGTCCAGCTCTGTCATCTCCTGCTTGAGCAGCCCCACGGCGGCTTCCGGCTCATCAGAGCGCAGGGAGTTGGAACAGACCAGTTCGGCCAGGTTCGGGCTGGAATGGGCCGGGGAGAACCGGTCGGGTTTCATTTCATAGAGACGGACCGAGATGCCGCCGCGGGCCAGTTGCCAAGCGCATTCGCATCCGGCCAGACCGGCCCCGACCACGGCGACGGTTCGGGGATCATCGGAAATTGGTGTCAGGTTCATGTTTTTCTCAAGTGACATTATTCATGGTTGTACTTTTCCAGAACGCCATCCGGATCGACATGCTTGCAGGTCCATGATCCGGGCCGAATCTGATAGCGGGAGACGACCCAGCTTTCGTGATCAATGCAGTCCACATGGCCCTGCCCATGCTCGGCCAGAGCCGAGGCGATCAGGTCCAAATCAGGCTCCACGTCGTGGTATTTGCCTTCGTACTCCACTTCCAGATGGTCGTCTCCGTGCCAGACATAAGCCTCCGGACTCAGTTCGCGTTGCAGAACCTTCTGCTTATCCCTGTCAAAGCCGTGAATTTCTCCAAAAATTCGCATCGGAAATTTCATGTGTTCCTCACAGCGGTATTTGATTTTCAAGCCCGCCAAGGTTGATCAACCCTGGCTTATTCCTGATTGTTACCAAAACACCGGCAACCGGACGAGACTGCGGGCCTTGTTCTGGAAAAGGATGTAGCCCTTGTCGCATCCGTACAGGTAGAGGTCCCGGGTGATGGCCACGTCGTCTCGGCAATAGGCGATAATCTTGTCGATCTGGCCCTGCTTCCACCATTTCAGGGCATCCAGGCCATTGGCGGATTTTTGGGATTGCAGCGTGTGGCGAGCCAGGTGGTCCAGGGACAATCTGTAGCCCAGGCGGTCGTGGACCGTCTTGAGCATGTCCAGGGTGGGCAGGTCCTGGAAGTTGAAATCCAGGCAGCCGCGCAGAACCCGGTAGTCGAAGTTGAGGATGTTGAAGCCGACTACCAGGTCGACTTGCCGCAGCTTTTCCACCAGCTTCGGGATGTCCTGTTGCAGGTAGTCGATGAAGACGTCCTCGCGCGAATCATACAGCACGGCGCAGCTCACGCCCATCTGGGCGGCATTGCCCCAGCCGCCGACCTCCTGGGCCGAACAGCAGGTCTCGATGTCCAGGACGGCGAAGTGCAGGGTTTTGCGCTTCGATATGCGGGTGGTATCTCGAGGGGTGAAATCCAAAGGTGGGGTGGGACACACTGTGCTTGCTGTTGGTTCCGGTGTGGTTTGAGCAGACTCGACAGGAAATTCGGCCTGGTTTTCTCTGCATGTCGATGTTGTCTGTCCCTCTTCCCCTCGCTTTTCCTGCTCCTGCTTTGCCTCTCCCATTCGCATTTCCGTGGAACCAGTATTTCGGCAGCCGAAGAGGTCTCTGTGGATGCCCTGATGCTGTACTCCTGCCGAGGGTTGCAGCGGGATCGAAAGATTCGTTCGAGGAACGCGATCACGAAGAGCATCCAGCACGGCCAGGGCGGCCTGCTTGTCGATGGGCCGGTTTCCGGAGCCGCATTTGGGCGAGTGGACGCAGGCCGGGCACCCATTTTCGCAGGCGCATCCGGTCACGGCCTCCAGGGTACGCAGGAGCATGGTTTCGGCCTGGGCGTAAGCCTGGCGGGTCAGACCGATGCCGCCGGGGATGCCGTCGTAGACGAAGACCGCCGCGGATTGCAGATCCTCGTGCAGGGGCGTGGATATGCCACCCAGGTCGTTGCGGTCCGTGAGGACGAGCAGGGGCAGAATGCCGATGCAGGCGTGCTCCAGGGCGTGGATGCCGCCCATGAAGTGCATCTGGCGGCTTTCCAGGCTTTGGCGCACGCTGTCCGGGATAATCAGCCAGATGCCTTCGGTTTCGAAGATTTGTTCCGGCAGGTCCAGCTCCACGACCTTGAGCAGGTTGTGGCCCCGCAGAGCCCGGCGTTCGTAGGCCGGATAGCGCTGGGTGATTTCCAGGCGGCCGAAATGGATGGTCGTGTTCCAGATCGACTTGCCGGAGTATGTTTCCAGGATGCGGGTGCTTTTCTCGCGGCGGATGCGGGTGAAATAATTGATCTCGGCCGGGAGCACGAAAACCGATGCCGTTTCCAGGTCCAGGCGCTCCACCAGATAGGTTCGGCCCTGGTGCAGGTAGACGGCGCCGGGGTGGGTGTCGGTGAAGGCCCGGTACCAGTCCATGATGCCGATCTGTTCGCCGGTTTCGCCGTGGAATATGAGCAGGCTCCTGCCGCTGCCGCGCAGGCTGACGTCCCGGTGCGGAGCCTCTTCAGGACAGATGTATTTGCGTCCGTCCGTGGTGCGCAACAGCCTGCCGCGTTGCAGAAGCGCGGTGATGCGATCCTGGACATGGCTTCCCAGAATGAACGGCTCTTCCAGGTCCAGGGGGAGGTCGGCCGCGGCGCAGACCAGGTGCTGGTCCATGATGGCCGGGTTCATGGGATTGAGCACCGCGGCCTCGGGCGGGCTGGAAAAGAAGACGTTCGGATGGCGCATGAAATACTTGTCCAGGGGATTCTCGTAACCCAGCAGGGCCACGGCGGATTCCCGGCCGCCCCGGCCCACCCGGCCCGCCCGTTGCCATGTGGCCATGATCGAACCCGGATAACCCACAAGAATGCACAAATCCAGATTCCCTATGTCGATCCCCAGTTCCAGGGCGCTGGTGCTGATGACCGCCAGGGTCCGGCCCGAAGCCAGGTCCGCCTCGATCCGGCGACGCTCCCGGGGCAGGAAACCGGCCCGGTAGACGCTGATCCTGTCCTTGAACTCCTTCAGGCGCTGGCCGGACCAGATGCCCAGGAGTTCGGTCAGCTTGCGCGATCCGGTATAGATGATCGTACGCAGGCCCTGGATCAGGGCCTGTTCCAGAAGCACCAGGGCGGTCAGGGAAGGGCCCTCGGCGGCGTCCAGAAAGACAAAATGCTTGCGGCCCCGGGGGGCGGTGCTTTCGGAGATCAGATCCGCATCCCGCCCGGTCAGCTCGCGGGTCAGCTCCAGAGGATTGTGAATGGTGGCCGAGCAGCAGACATAGGCCGGCCTGGCGCCGTAATGGGCGCAGATGCGCTCCAGCCGTCGGAAAACCCAGGCCATGTGCGACCCCATTACTCCACGGTAGACATGGACTTCGTCGATGACCACGAACCGAAGGTTGCGGAAGAAATCGCGCCAGCGATGATGATGGGCCAGGATGCCCAGGTGGAGCATGTCCGGGTTGGTGATCAGGATTTTGGGCGGATCGCGGCGGATGCGGTCCCGGACCTGATTATCCGTGTCCCCGTCGTAGATCGCCATGGTGGGACGCTTGTCCTGGGGCAGGCCGCCGATCATCTCGCGCAGCGTGTTGTGCTGGTCCTGGGCCAGGGCCTTGAGCGGGAAAAGATACAGGGCTCTGGCCAATTGATCTTGGACCAGCGCCTCCATGACCGGCTGATTGTAGATCAGGCTCTTGCCGCTGGCCGTGGGCGTGGCCACGACCACGTCCCTGCCCTGGCGGATTCGAGCCATGGCGTCGGCCTGATGAGCGTATTGCCGTGTAATGCCCAGGGAGGTCAGGCAGTTCGCCATTTCCTCCGGACAATCTTGTTCTGGGACCGCGTATTCAGGCTGTTGCGCGGGAAGAACCCGGTGATGGACAAGGCACTGGGCCGGCAGTCGCTCGGAATGACGCAGACCTTGGATGAAAAGTTCGACGGGGGTGGCGAGGTTCACGGAATCGAGGCGACTCCGGCGTATCTGGGTTCGTGCAGGGGCAGGAGAATGTCGGCCAGCCCCTTGACCCGCACCATCTGGTCGTATGCCAGGCAGGGATTGATGTTCGTGCCCGGGGGGATGACTTCCATTTCCATGGCCGTGACGGACTTGGGCGGGTGCAGATTCTCGTCAATGACGCAAAAACCGGTGATGGCCGCACGTCCGGCAGAAGTGTCGATGAGCACGGTCAATCCGCCTTCGGTATGGGCCGGCGTATGGATTACGGAGATGCCGGGAAGGATCTCACGGTCTTCGGTTACGACCTGTATTTTTCCGGCCTCCTCCACCTCTTCGATGAATTCTTCGTTGTAGCGATAGTCCAGAGGGTGCGGATCGTGAATGCGCTCCAGTTCCTTGGCATGGGCGTAGAAAACGGCGTTCACGCACTTGAAGTCGTTCTCGCAGTGGTCGTTGTGCAGATGTGTATGGATGACGATGTCGATGTCTTCGGGTTTCAGGCCGAACTGGGCCAGCCCGTCCTCGAAGGTGTAGATCCTCCCGCCGATGGCTTTTTCGCGGTCCTCGGACTGGACCGGGCTCATTTCCCCCGTATCCACCAGAACCTTGGGCTGTGATCCGGGAGCCAGGGGTTCCAGATACCAGACATAGATCGGGATGGCGTAGGGGCTGCCGTGGGCGTGCTGGTAGGTCATCATGCCCTGATCAAAGACCTTTGAACCGACAACTATGGGATGTATGCGCCACAGGGCTTGCTCATTCATATTTGATACCTCCTGAAACGTAGGGAGCATGGTGCAGGCGTACGACTAAAAAGTTCCGCACGCGCATGAAAGTGTTTACCCTTGAATGCGGCTCCGGGCAATCCGCGCATGGAGAGCCTCAGGGCCATTTTGTTCTTTGCAAATCTCTATAATTTCAGAGTGGTAGATTGCAGTATGTTCAAAGGGAACCTCCAGAAAAGGAACCTCCAGGGTGGGCCAGCAATCATCGTTATCGAAATCGAAATCGCTATCGAAATCGGAAAGTTACCAGAATCGGAAAGTT
This sequence comes from Desulfonatronum thiosulfatophilum, assembly GCF_900104215.1. Taxonomy (NCBI): domain Bacteria; kingdom Pseudomonadati; phylum Thermodesulfobacteriota; class Desulfovibrionia; order Desulfovibrionales; family Desulfonatronaceae; genus Desulfonatronum; species Desulfonatronum thiosulfatophilum. Next base: position 12,681 of record NZ_FMXO01000018.1, read on the forward strand.
AGCAGAAATCGATTTCGATCACGATTTCGTATTCGATAACGATTCAGAGCGCCCGTAGTGCGAGAACAAATCTGCCCTGGGGCATTGCAGAGCCCGGCCTTGCGGTGAAGGTTGAAAGGCTTATACTTGGGCCATGCATGCCCTACATCAAAACACGAAGTCTCCCGGCTCAGAACTGCCCGGCATTGATCAGGAACTCTTCAGCACGGAGGAACTGGAGCGCTATGCGGACGTACTGATCTGGGCCGCCGAACTGTCTCGGGGTCAGTCCTTCAAGACCAGTGAGACGATTCTCATCGAATATGATCTGCTGGCTCGGACGTTGGCCGAAACGCTCTACACCAGAATCCTGGAGCGGGGTCTGGTGCCGGTGCAGCATCAGCGGGCAACCGCAACAATGGAGCTCAGTTACTTGAGCAATGCCAACAACAGACGCCTGCATGTCCTGGCGCCCGGGGAACTGGAGCGCAAGGGGGGCGTGAACGGATTGATCCGGATCCTTGCCCCCCAGACACTGACTCACCTGGAAACCATCGCTCCTGAACTGCTGGCCCGGCGTGAGGCCGCCAGGGCACGTCTGCGCGAGATGTTATTTTTCCGGGAAGTTGCCCATCTCATGGGCAGGACCGTGGCCGTATATCCCACCCCGGCCCTGGCTGACGCAGCGGGTCTGTCTCTGGCGGACTATGCCGCGCAGGTTCGCCGCGCATGCATGCTCGGCAGCGATGATCCGGTGCGGGACTGGAAGCGGTTCCAGCGCAAGCAGGCGGAAACACTGGCCTGGCTCAACGGGCTGGGCATCAAGCGGTTGCAGGTGCAATCACAAAATGTGGACCTGAACCTGCAACTGGGAGCGGATCGGCAATGGGTCGGCTTGACCGGGCGCAACATCCCCAGTTTCGAGATATATACCTCACCGGACTGTCGGCTCACTGAAGGGATCTTTCGGACGGATCAGGTGCTGTATGTCGGGGGGGTGCCCGTGGAAAATGTCCGTCTGACTTTTATGCAAGGGCGGGTGGTCCGGGTCCAGGCCCACGGCGGTGCGGAGCGGTTGCGCCGGTTCATGGCTCTGGACGATGGCGCCTGGCGGGTAGGGGAGTTTTCCCTGACCAGCAGGGACCACTCCACCATAAAGGAATACATGGCCACCACGCTCTACGATGAGAATATCGGAGGCAAGTCCGGCAACTGCCATATTGCCCTGGGAGCAAGCCATCCGGATGCCTATGCCGGTGCGCCCGCGGATTTCACGCATTTTCGGCGGCTGGAGCTGGGCTTCAACGAATCCACCCAGCACTGGGATCTGGTGAATACGGAGCCGAAGCGGGTCACGGCAACCTTGGCCGATGGGGCCAGAAAGGTGATCTACGCGGAAGGCGTGTTCACGGACTGAGCTTTTTTCAGGCGTTCCTCCCGGATCAAGGCCAGGGCGATGTCCAGATCGTAAAGAGCCAAAGGCGAGGCTCCCTTGCCCGAGTACATGGCCGCGGCCTTTTCAATCGCCTCGTACGGCAGCCAGTCGTGCTTTTCCCACACCTGGGGCTGTTCCATGTGCCATAACCGGAATTCGACCTTTCCGGCTCGTTCCCGGACGTACATGCGCTCTTTCTTGTTTGTCGGCGTCGGATAAAAAAACAAACCACGTGCATCCTGCATCATTATTCCTCCTTGGTGTTGCGAAAAATGCACTATCCGAAGGCCGGCTGATGGGCAAGCGGCCAACGTTCAAAAGCCCCTTAGGAAGGGGCTTTTGAACGTTGGCGAGAGCCGCGGAAATATGTAACTGGACTAATTAGTTGAAGTATCCAAACACGGTTGATCAGCATCAAAGAGGTGCGAGAGGAGACTGATGCTGATCAGGCAGCCTTCCCGGCCGTTCTCCGGGCATGCGTCCCGGCTGCATCCGATCCGGTCGATCTCCAGTCAACTCGTCAGGCTGCTCTCCGGGCAACCGGCCGGGCTGCTCACCCGGCATGCGGCCCGGCTGATCATCAGGCAACTGTCCAGGGCTTTCTCCAGGCGACTGGCCCGGATGTTCTCCGGGCAACCGACCGGGACTTTCACCTGGGGTTTGTCCGGGAAGCTGGTCAGGTTGGCGCTGCGGTTGCGGAGCGGTCAGCTGGCTCAATAACGTAGCAGACTGCAGTTCATCCTTCAGACCGGACTGGGGGCCATTCTGGTGCTCAATCTCGCCGGGAGTCTGGCGGGGTTCCCGGGGAACCTGGCCTGATCGTTCGCCGGGCTGGTCTCCCGGCTGCAGTCCCGGTTCATGCCCAGGTGATTGCTGACCAGGCTGATAACCAGGCTGCTGGCCGGGTTGATGGCCAGGTTGTTCTCCTGGTGTGCCGGGCTCGATAGGTTCTCCAGGTTGTGTTTCGGGTTGGTCTCGGAGTTCGTGCACGGGCGGTCCTTCTCCGGGATCGGCTATCGGTTCTTCCTCCGGAGAGGGGCCGCATGCAGTAACCATAACCAAAGCCAGACCGAATACCATCATGGAATAGATGATTTTTTTGGGCATCATGGTTCATCCTCCTGAAGTCTTATTGAATTTCCTGCAATTTCGCGATGAGCCTCTCACGAAGTTCCAGATCCGTCTGCACTGCTTCCATCACTTCATTATAGGCAGTCAAAGTCAGGTCATTGTCCTGAATAGCTTCCACCATGGCCGCACCAGCCTGTTCATGCAGACGCTGGGAAGCCTCCTGATCAGTCACTTCGGCCAAGGAATCTTGAAGCTCCACACGAATCTCGAAAATTTCCGCATACGCCGCGGCGACTTTTTCCAGTTGTTCATCGCTGAACTCCTGGCTCATTTCGGACTGCTGCGTCGTTGTTTGTGCCGGCTGGCTTTCTTGGTTGTCCTGGGCATTGACATTGAAACCAAGAGTCAAGGCGAGCAGAACGATCAGCCCGAAACCAGACATGATGGAAATGAACTTTTGCATGATAATCTTCCTCCATGGAAATAGGTCAGGTGTGCTATTTCAAGTGTAGGACTCAGAGACTGAGCGTCAAGCGAGGGAATGGGGAAGTTGTCGGAAAATCCTGAGGGAGTTTCTTGATTGCGCGACTTGCCAATCTTCGGTTCGATCTTATCTGGGCATTCACAGCGCATTATGAGAGAATGGGGAGCGATATGAAACCCAAACCACGATAGGAGCAAGTTCAATGCCCACTTTTGTAAATCCCGATAAATGTGATGGCTGCAAGGGCGGCGAAAAGACCGCCTGCATGTATATATGCCCAAACGATCTGATGATTCTGGACGCGCAGGAAATGAAAGCGTTTAATCAAGAGCCGGATGCCTGCTGGGAGTGCTATTCATGTGTCAAAATTTGCCCCCAGGGCGCCATTGAAGCCCGACCCTACGCAGATTTCGCGCCCATGGGAGGTACCAGCATTCCGTTGCGCAGCGGCGACGCCATCATGTGGACCATCAAGTTCCGCAATGGAAACATTAAGCGCTTTAAGTTCCCCATCCGGACGACGGCTGAAGGCTCCATCAAACCGTATGAAGGCAAGCCGGAACCAGGTGATCTGGAAAATGAGTTGCTTTTCACCGAAAGTGAATTGAAAAAGCCTCTCGAGATCCTGGAAGGTAAAGGGAAGAAGTTCGAGTTCCAGCAGTCGGATTACACCCAGTGCTGGCTGGAGCCGACCTGTGAAGGCGGCAACAGATAAATTCGGTTGTCGCACTGCCAAGATTATTGTACTTTGAGAAATCGAAGCAAAGACCATTAATTTCAAACGGGGTCCGGAGAACTATGGTTCTGGATCGACCTCGGATTCATCAACGAGAAGAGTGCAAGGAGAGCAAGAAATGGCTGAACAACGTTGTTGTCCGCATTGCGGAGTAGCTTTGACGCCGACTATCGGTCCACCGGATTCCGGTTGGGGTGATCTGTTGGTTTGTGAAAATAATGAATGCGTGGTTTTCAGCGGATCCAAGACGGACATCCGCTACAAACCCAGTGATTCGCCCCTGGGATGCCGCTATGCAGAGGATGTGGATGGCGGTTACAAGTCCTTCAACATGCTGGCTTTCCGCGGCATGTAGTTCGAACTGATCATGCGCTGGAACTCCCCGGGAACATTGTTCTTGGGGAGTTTTTTTTGTATCGTCAGTTCATGGAACATAACCCCTCCACCCCCTGGCTGGAATGGTCCCGGGAGATTCAGGCCCTGAGTCAGACCGGGCTGGCCTTTGCCCAGACCCATTACGAACGCGTCCGCTACCACCGCCTGCTGGAACTGGCTTCGGAAATGGTTGCCAGCCGAACCTGCTTGAATCCTGATGAAATTTTACGCACCTTCCAGGTGCAGCCGGGATATGCCACCGTCAAGGTGGATGTGCGCGGCGCCGTGGTTCGCGAGGACAGGATTCTGCTTGTGCGCGAGCGGGCTGACGGTCGCTGGGCCATGCCCGGGGGATGGGCCGACGTGGGTGAATACCCGTCTGTGATGATCGCCCGGGAGATCCAGGAGGAAAGCGGTTACGAAGCCAAACCGTTCCGGGTTGTCGGGGTGTACGACGCCAACCGAGCCGGTCGGCCCATGGAATTCTTCCATGCCTATAAGGTGATATTTCTCTGTGAACTGATCGGAGGTGCTGCGGCAAGCAGCGACGAAACATCGGAGGTCGGCTTCTTCCCCTTTGACGACCTGCCCCCGCTTTCGGAGCACCGGACCAACCAGACGCACCTGCTGGAGGTCCGCCGGCACCTTGACGATCCGACCCGCCCCGCGGCCTTTGATTGATTAAGCGTTGTGCGCAATGCGCTGTATTTACAATCGGTGTGGAGCAACCACGGATATGATTTTACGTATGATCTGGGCGGCAGGAGGGCTGTCCTGCCTGCTGCTGGCTTTGACGCTACTCGGTACGGTGGGATGTTCGGGTAAGAATCCCCACTACGACCCCGCAAAGCCCCATCACACATCCTCCGGGTTCCAGAACAACTATCCTCATGGCTGGCCCAGTCGTTGGGATTTCTGGAGCTGGGCCATTCAGCGCCGCCTGGACGGGTTGCCCATGGAACCGACCCTGGAATTGGCCACAGTGGAGGCGGATGTGGCGTTTGTTCAGGGGAACCGTTCCGAAACCGCCGCCACCTGGATCGGTCACGCCACGGTGCTGATGCAGATGGGCGGCCTGAACATCCTCACTGATCCGCATTTTTCCGAAAGGGCCTCACCCGTGCAGTGGGCCGGTCCCCAGCGATGGCAGCCGCCGGGGCTCAACCTGGCGGAGTTGCCGCGCATCGACCTGGTGCTCATCTCGCATAATCACTACGACCACCTTGATCTGGCTTCGGTTCGCGCCCTGGCTGCCCAGGAGGGCGGTTCGCCTCTGTTCATGGTCCCCTTGGGATTGAAGGAATGGTTCTATCGGAATGTGCCGGACGTCAGAGGCCGGGTTGCGGACCTGGACTGGTGGGACCGCCGGTACATCCGCAAGGATGCGTCCGGACAAGCCGAACTCGGGGAATCACCCGCCGTCGGCATCGTCCATTTCGTTCCGGCCCAGCATTGGTCGCAACGCACCCTCTGGGACAGAAATCGGACCTTGTGGGGAGGCTGGGTGGTGGAGCAACCGGATTTCGTCTTCTATTTTGCCGGGGATATGGGATATTCCCAGGATGCTATAGATATCGGCGAACGTTTCGGAGGCTTTGATCTCGCGGCCATTCCCGTGGGCGCTTATGAACCGCGCTGGTTCATGCACAACCAGCACGTCAATCCGGATGAAGCCGTGCAGGTGCACAAGGACGTCTTGGCGCGCCATTCCCTGGGCATCCATTGGGGCACCTTCAACGGGATTACGGATGAACCTCTGGATCAACCCATAACCGATCTGGCCGTGGCTCTGGAAAAGCACGGGCTGACGGAAACGGACTTTTTCCTGTTGCGCCATGGGGAAACACGGCGATTTGAATGATCAGGAGAGGCAGCAACGTGATCAGTTTGAAGACGAAAGCCGCTTTCCCACCGGTGCGACATAGATCGCAAATTCTTCTTCACCATCAAGCCCGATGAGTTTGTCCATCTCCTCCTGGTCGTAGGCGGCCACCGCGCAGGTGCCTGCATCGATGGATTCACAGGCCAGATAGAGATTCTGACAGACATGGCCTACGTCCATGAGGATCACCCGGTGCGCGGTCAAGCCGTAACGCCATTCCATGCGATAGGGGATGCAGGCCCAGACAAAGGTGGCCGCGGCATGGCCGACGAACTGCTGGCCATAGGCCGCCCGGCTCAAGGAGCGTTCCATATCCGCAATCTCCTGAACAAGGACGATTTCGTGTTCCACGGGCAGGTAACGGTACAGCGCCGGCGGAACTCGTTCCACGTCACGGATAAAGATATAGGTTTCAAAACTGTGCCTGGCGCCCGCGGAAGGAACATTGCGCAAGGCCGTGCCCCGGCCAATCATCTGGCGGATCCCCTGGGTAGCCCAAAGCAAAAAGGACAGCTCCTCTAGACTCAGCTCCGAACCGGAAAAGTTGCGGCGGCTTTTGCGCCGGGCAATGGCTTCGATCAGCTGCATGCTGCCCAGATCGGAAGGCCACTCCTTCGGCCCGGGCAGCGAGATGCGAGTCGCTTCCGGATCAGCCGGTTTTTGCAGCGGTGGGGCCGGAATCCCTTTGTTCTGATCGGTTTGTGAAAAGTCGGCCTGCTTGCGCAGCACATCGGTCAGGAAAAGGCGGTGGGCGCGTAACCTGTCGTCAATCATTGATTTCCTCTTCAACCGGTTTTTCCTCCAGTGCAAAGAACTGCTTGAGCATCAACCAAAGCCGTTCTTCCAACTCCTCCAGTCCTTTGGCCTGCAGGGCGGAGATCAGGAGCAGATCCTTGCCGTCGTGCTCGGCCCGTTCTCGCAGCATGGCCAGACGCTCTTCCGGCCAAAGGTCGATCTTGTTCACCACCCATAGCTGCTGTTTTTGCCCCAGAGCCGGATCAAAGCTGCCAAGCTCTTCGTTGAGCAGGGCGAAGCCGGCCCAGGGGTCGTCTTCCAGGGATACCTCCTCGACACTGAGCACGTGCAGCAGGAAACGGGTGCGTTCCACGTGCTTGAGGAATTTGTGCCCCAGGCCCCGGCCTTCATGGGCACCGCTGACCAGACCCGGAATGTCGGCCAGGATCAGTTTTTCGCCGTGTTCCCCCAGCATCACCCCCAGGTTGGGGCTGAGCGTGGTGAAGGGATACGGGGCTATCTTGGGCCTTGCCGCGGAAAGCGCGGAAATCAGCGTGGATTTGCCGGCATTGGGCAGGCCGATGATGCCCACGTCGGCCAGGATCTTCAGCTCCAGGCGAATCCGCTTCTCTTCGCCCTCTTCGCCGGGCTGGGCAAAGCGCGGCGTGCGCATGGTGGCGGACTTGAAATGAGTGTTGCCCTTGCCGCCGCGGCCGCCCTTGACCAGATGCACGGTCTGGCCTTCGACGGCCAGATCCGCAAGCAGTTGTTTTACGCCGTCCTCGTCCACTTCATAGAGCTGGGTTCCCAAGGGAACGTCGACGACCAGATCATCGGCTTTGGCACCCGTCTTTTCCCGGCCGGAGCCGGGTTGCCCGTTGCGGGCTTCATAAAGCCGCTTCAGGCGGAAGTCGTAGAGGGACAACAACTTGGAGTTCCCCCGAAAGATCACGTCTCCGCCCTTGCCTCCGTCGCCGCCGTCCGGCCCGCCTTTCGCGATATATTTTTCCCGGCGAAAAGAAACGCATCCGTGACCGCCGTGGCCGGAGCGAACAGTTATTTCAGCTTCGTCTACAAATCTCATGGTGTTTCCGTGTTGGGCCTTATGCTTGGTTGACGTGTTTTCATGTGGAAGGGGATAAGGGCAGTTGGGCGATGCAGGTTGATCGTGGCAGCCTGTTGTCGGCGACATGGTTGCGTGTCTAGAAGTCAGTGACCGCGAGCCGACATGATCTCCCGCAGATCCAGGGGATCGCCCCGGGACGGATCACGGACGAGTGTCAGGGCGTCCTTGGAGCATTTGCCGACGCAGACGCCGCAGCCCATGCACTGCAAGGCGTCCAGAACATATGTTTCACCGAGCCGGTGAATGGCCTGGAACTGGCAGTTCCTGGCGCAGAGGCCGCACTGAATGCACCGGTCCTCGTCTTTGATGCAGACATACCCGGAGGAGGCCAGCATGGGCGTCCCGTTGCGCTGGGCGCTCATGGCTCCGCAGCAGCAGGCGCAGCAGTTGCAAATGGCGTAGAAACGGCCGAGCATGACATCCTTGAAAAAAGCATGGTGAACATGGCCCCGTTCATGTTCAGCCTGGAGAATGTCCTGGGCCTCTTCCCGGCTGACCCAGCGGGCCTTGTCCGGGTGGTGTTCGGCAATGAATCCCGCAAAGGGTTCGCCGACAATCAGGCAGACATCCAGGGGCAGGCACGGTTTTGCGCTGGAACCGCGGCACGGGCACTGCAGGGCCACAATCCGATCCGGATGCTGCAAGACAATGTCCCTGGCCGTGGCATAGGGAATGATCTGCTCCAAGTCGCCGAGATCAATGTCCCGATTAACCGTGACCAGCTGCCTGGCGTGCTCCAGGTGGAGCACCTTGCCGTGGTACGTGTCGGCAAAGTTGATCTTGCGGCTTTGCTTCTCCGGAAGAGACGTGGTTTTTGATTTCCGGAACAGGGCCGCCAGAGGCTTGAGAACCCGAACCGCGGAATGTCGCCCGGTGCCTATGGAAATGTACAGCTCCGGCCAGCGGGCATACACGTAGCCATGCAGCCAGTTCCACGGGGAGTAGTTGGGCCTGGCCGTGAACTGCTCGTGAAAAGAACGGGTTGAAGGCTTAGTGAGCAATCGGGAAAGCAGTTTGGATATGGCCATGGAGAGTTCAGGCGGCGTCCTTGGTTCCGGTATATGTGAATGCGTCGACGTGCATTTTGTAAAATCGGCCCATGTCCGTGGCGATGGATCTGCCGCAGGGGCAGAACAGCATGCCGTCACGCTCCATGATGTCAAACCGTTTGCTGATCCGGGATTTGTGGCACCGCAGAACCTTTCCGGGACCAATTTTCTTGTATTTCCAAAGTTTGCATTTGCAGCCGGAACATTTGATCGTCAACACGCTGATTCGATCCTGGCGCAGGCCGGTGACAGGGTCGTTTTGGCGGCAGAGAGTCAGGGATTGTCGGAATCCTCGGGTTCAAAGGAAACTTCGACCACCAGAGAGCCCTCGTCCGTTGTGAAGGGTATGGCCAGAATGGGTGAGGAGGTGATGTGGCTGATCTTGTGCCCTTTTCCGATAATCACGGTGGGGGTGGAGGCTTTCAGTTTCATTCCCTGCTTGACCAGATCCTGCCTGGCCTGTCCGGCGATCATGTTTGTCAATTCTCCCACGGCGTCAGCTATGTCGTCATTGATGGTCGAGTAGCTTTCAGCCAGCATATTGTTGACAATTTTAAGTATGACCGGTTCATCCAGGGTCAAGGACATGACTCCGTCCGCGGAACCGGAAAAGCCGAGGGAGCCGGTGACGTCGCCGATGGCTGAGCGACTCCGGTTGATGTACGGTTTGCCGGGGTTGACCTTGACCGAGGCCATCATGCCCAGGACGCCGACCACGGCGTCCAGAAACGGATTGATGAAAGAGACGTCGTAGCGCAGAACCATAAATGTGGGGAGAAAGGGCGGTTAGAGCAGAGCAGCCGTGATCTCATCGAAGTGCCGATCGTGCAGTTTCATCAGCGAGGAGAGAGCGTGCGGGTCAAGTCCGAGCAGTTGCCAGTCTTCCCGACTCATTCCGGGCAGGGAGTAGAGTCCGCCGGATGAGATTTCAGCGACATTGGCCATGATGTCGGCGAGTTGGACCACGACTGCGCCTTTGCGGTCCACCGCAAGCTCAGGATGGTGATGATGAGCTATAAGGTCTTTCAAGGCGGAAGGAAAATCCCATTCCTCCAGAAGAAGCCTGCCCACGTCGGCATGATTATATTCCAGGATCGTATTCTCCGCTTCCACCAGGGGCACCATGTCCGTCCGGGCGAGAAGCAGGGCTTCCACGGAGGCGTAGGCCATGTTCTTAAAAATAATCAGACGTCCCACATCATGGAGGAGACCAGCTGTAAAGTATCGCTCTGCAGGCAATCCGAGCTTCATGGCGATCAAATTCGCGAAAACGGCGCACCGCAGGGAGTGCCGCCAGAACGTTCGCATGTCCATAAGTTCTGGCGGTATATTCTTGAAGTAGTTGATCGTTGAAATCCCCAAGGCGAGGAAGGAGACTTCATGGACGCCGAGAAGAGATACTGCCCGTGATACGGAATCGATGGTGGAGGAAAAGCCGAAGAGGGGGCTGTTGACCAGTTTGAGCAGCTTCGCGGAAATACCTACATCCGTGTTGACGACATTGGCGATGTCATGGGCCGAGCTTTTGGGATTGTCCAGAACCTCACGAATCTTGAAGTAGATATCAGGAAATGAGGCCAAACCGACCTCGTGACGGACAATTTCCGCTGCATTTCCGACATCCTTGATAAAAAGATCTGAAAGATGCTCCATGTTCTTGGCCCGCAGAGCGCTTTCGCAGGGAACCTCCCAGCCTGAGGAAATCGCGCGGGCGGTACGTTCCACGGCAATGTGAAAGAGTCCCTTGAATGCTTCGTGGTCGGGATCGACAAAGACGAAAAAATTGCGGGAATGGAGTTCCGCCTGACGAGCAGTCTCTGCTTCGAAATCCATTTCCACGGGCAGACGGACGGATACGGCGCTGAGGCCGAACTCCTTGAGAAGCTGGATCTGTTCGTCGCTCAACAAGACTCCCGCTTCCAAAAACGTTGTTCCATCCACACCGGGTATTTTCCTGGCCAGAATCATTCCCGGGAGTAGATACTCCGTGCATACTCTGATCACATCCAACCTCCGTTCTAATGAGAACAATGCGCGACTCGCATCACGCATCCTTCCTGTACACGATGCCCCCGGGCTTGATCAGGGGCTTAAAGGCACGAGAGATCTTATGGATTGTCTCCGAGTGGCCAAGCACCAGATACCCTCCGGGCAGAAGATTGTCGTAAAAACCGGAGATGACTTTTTGTTTCATCGGATCATCAAAATAGATAATTACATTGCGACAGAATATGATATGCGATCGCGGAATGCGCTTCAGGGCAAGCTTGTCGTTCAGGTTGATCAGGCTGAAGGAAACAAGTTTTTTGACTTTCGGGTGGATGCGGTATCCGCTCGGTTCTCTGGTGAAGTACCTGTTCAGGATATCCTTGGACGTCGTGCGCAAGGAATGTTCTCCATACAACCCATCCTGCGCCTTGGCGATCATGTCCGGGGAAAGATCGTTGGCCGTGATGCGTACCTTCCAACCGAGAATGGACATCCGCAACGCCTCGTGGAGCATGATGCCCAATGTGTAGGGCTCCTCGCCGGAGGAACAGCCCGCGGACCAGATGTGCATGGTTTTGTCTTCGGATTGTTCGCGTTCCCGGATTACCTCTTTGAGCACGTTGGCTTCAAAGACTTCCAGTTGTTTGACGTCACGAAAGAAACTGGTTTCATTGGTAGTAATCTTGGACAGAAAAAATTTCAGTTCCTCGTTCTTCGTCGGACCGTGCCGCAGAAGCAATGCATATTCCTTGTAGCTGCGCAGCCCCAGATCAAGGAGTCGTGGGCCGAGGCGGTTTTCCAGAAGATACTTGCGGCGTTCCGGAATATCTATGCCCGCAAGATCATAGATGAACCGCCGCAGTTCATTGAACTCTTCGGCGCTGATGGGCGGCGTTTGGCGCAGATTCAAGGGGCTTGATGTGCTTGGAGCCATTTGGCCTTTTCTCGAAATGGTATGTGAAGTGAGGTGGAACTCACATGAACAACATTAGTTGATTCTCTAGCAAAAGAGTAAGTAAAAGAAAAGCATTGCAAAAAAAAAGTGCGACCATGCGGGCCGCACTTTAACGTACACGATCATGTAGCATGTTCGTGTTCAGGAGTGGTACGAATTTAATTTGCCGGTGAATCCGCCGGAACGATGTTGATCCTGGTCTTTACTTTGCGTTGCCGGGTGTAACGCTCGAATTCAACCACGCCGTCCGTCAAGGCGAACAAGGTGTAGTCGCGGCCCATGCCGACATTTTTGCCGGGATGGAATTTGGTGCCCAGCTGACGGACCAGGATATTCCCGGCCAGGACCTGCTGTCCGCCGAAACGCTTGACGCCGCGTCGCTGACCAGCGCTGTCGCGACCGTTTCTGGAGCTGCCTCCAGCTTTTTTATGTGCCATTGTAATCCTCCGTGGTTATGCCTGGATGGACTTGACCATGATTTTTGTGAATTCTTGACGATGTCCCTGCTTCTTCCTGGAGTCCTTGCGCCGCCAGAACCGAAAGACGATGATTTTCTTGTCTCGTCCATGCTCCAGGACTTCACAAGCTACCTTGGCGTCGGACACATAGGGCTGTCCGGCCATGGCCTCGCTCTCGTTGCCAACAAGCAGAACCTTGTCCAGAAGGACCTCCGCGCCGGGTTCGGCGTGAATTCTGTCCACCTTGAGGCTCACTCCCTCTTCCATGCGGTATTGTTTGCCGCCTGACTCTACGATTGCATATCTCATTATCGGCCTCCCAAATGCAGAAACAGCTCTCATATGCGAAATTCTTTTGAATCGTCAAGCGAATTTTTCATTCCCGATGGATCAGGCCCTGGCCAGTACAAGCAGGTCCACCGACACGGCTCCGGCCTGGAGCAAAGTCCTGGCGGCGGCATGCGCCGTGGCTCCTGTGGTCAGAATGTCGTCGACCAGGAGAACCGTTCTGCCGTGGACGAGGGCGTTGTCGGCCTGGAATGCTCCCTTCAGGTTCTGCATGCGCTGCGCTCGCGGCAAGGTGTGCTGGGCTGGTGTGTTTCGAATCCGACTCAAAGCGTTGACGCGCAAGTTGCCGAAACCATCATGGCTAATGCCCCTGGACAGTTCCAGGCTCTGGTTGAAACCGCGGTCACGAAGCTTCCGGGGATGGAGCGGAATCGGTACGATCAGATCGTGGGAGGTTGCCTCTGCGGCCTGGAGCGAAAGGCGCAGCAAATCGTGCAACAGCCGGCCCAGTCCGAGCTGGGCCTGGAACTTGAACCGCAAGACCAGTGATTTCAGCAGATCATTGTATGGACCGTAGAAATAGACGTTGTGCCAGGGAGGCGGAGAAAGGCGGCAATCGAGGCACAACATCGGGGGCCCGGCATCAACCTCGTACAGCTTCCCGCATCGCGGACAGTATCCGGTAATTCGCTGAACAAGCCTCGACCGACAGACGGCGCAGACATTGAGCGTGGCCGTTGAAGCCGGGTCTGAAGAAGCTTCATCCTTCAGGGCTCCGCAGACAGGACACCTTTTGTTCAGCGCTGGAAAATATTCCTGGACAAGCCGCGCCATGCGGCTCCAGGAGAGAGTGGCGAGCTGACGCGGAGTCCGCTCAAACTTACTTATGCGGAAAGCTGCGTCCATGCATGGGAGCCGGCTGAGATCAAGGTTTCCCGTGCGTCGGAGCGACCACGGAGGTCGTCGGCGTTATCAATGCCGCGGAATACATGCTGTTCCTGAATGTGAAAATTGAAGGTTTTCAGAAAATACTTGAGGGTGAGCAAGGCCCCTTCAAACAGACGTTCGCCTTGGGGGCGACCGGCTACGAGGTTGATGATCGCAGGCCTGGCGGCAAGCTTTTGCATCACCGGGTCCTGGTTCTCCTTGCGCAAATAATAGGACTGGCTGCGGTCGATCCAGGCCTTGAACTGGGCGGGAACATGATAAAAGTAGATCGGTGAGGAAATGAAGATGCTCGGCGCGGCAAGCAATGCCTGAAACAGTTGTGCGCTTTGATCCTGGTCGGAAAGATAGCACTCGCCTCGGGGATCCTGGGCGCAGCGGATACAGCCCTGGCAGGGATGAATGGAAAAGTCTCTCAGGAAAAAGAGCTGACTGCGGCCCCCAGCCTGACGGATTCCCTCCCGGAAAAAGGCCGCGGCGTCATCGCTGTTTCCGCCGCTGCGAGGACTGCAGGAGATAACTGCTGGAGATGAAAAGTCTCCCGTGGCGTACGGGGCGAAACCGTTCAAGGGAGGGCGGGAAACCGTCATGTCCTTGTTCCTCTGCGTTCTCGCTAATCTTCAAAGTATGGGTTTGTCAGCTGTTCTTCCCGAACGGTGGTCGCGGGGCCGTGGCCGGGATAGACGATGGTTTCCTGAGGCAGGGTAAAAAGCTGGGAGCGGACAGCGTTGAGCAACGTCTCCATGTCGCCGCCGAAAAAGTCGGTCCTCCCGATGGAACCGGCAAACAGAACGTCCCCGACGAAAACGGCATTAAGGTCCGGGAAGTAGTAGGAAAGGCTGCCCGGACTGTGACCCGGCGTGTGTAGAACACGGCATTGCAGGCCGATGAACTCCGTGTCCCCGGCGCTGATGGTCTCGTATTCATAAGAATCCACCTTGGGCAGACCCATGTAGTTGCCGCTGCCCAGGCCGCTGGCCAGCAGGGGAACGTCTTTTTCGGGGACGCGAATGGGGGCCTTGGTGGCGAGATGCAGGGCCTGGTTGCCGTAAAGATGATCGAAGTGCAGGTGCGTGTTCAGGATCTCCCGGATCTGGAGATTGTTGGATGACGCAAAGCGAAGCACGGGGTCCGGAGCGCCGCCCGGGTCAACGACAAGAGCCTGCCCCTGGTTGGCAAGCAGGTAGCAGTTGGTTTGCAGAGGACCCAGCGGGAATGTTTGTATGGCCGACATCTATAAAGCCTCCAGTAAAAGTTCTTCCAGGGGGCGGCGGGACGATGCACCCGGATGGGCCGGATGGCCAAGGGCGATAACCGCCATGATCCGGTACTCATCAGGATTCAGGTCGAGTGCCTGAATCACTTGCTCTTCCTGATTGATGATTTCTCCAAGCCAGACGCCGCCAAGGCCCAGGCCGTGAATGGCCAGAAGCATGTTCTGGATGCAGGCGCCGGCGGCCTGATGGTCCTTGCCTTCATGATACATTGCCGGCTTGTGCAGGAACAGGGCGATGAGCGCGCCGGCATTGCGGACAATGGCGGCATATTTTGTCAAACCGGCCAGGGATTCCTGTCGCGGATCGTTCTTGTGAATGACCAGAAAACGCCACGGTTGATTGTTCAGTCCGCTGGGCGCCCAGCGTCCGGCATCCAGGATGCGTCTTAAGTGCTCCGTGTCCACGGGCTGGTCCGTAAATTTGCGCACACTGCGGCGTTGAAGCAGGGCTTGAAAAATGGTCGGTTCGGGATGAGGCATCTTGTCCTCCTGAAAAGCTTCGTGCCGGCGGGTTACAGAGAAGTTGCCGGCTCACGCCAAATAACCGTGCAACTCCTCATTATTTTTTCTTGCGATTTTCCTGGATTTTCTGGGCCGTGTAAGCGGCCAACAGGCCGCAGACAATGCCGTAAAACAAGGCCCTGCCGACATCCACGCCAAACCAGGTCGCCATCAGGCCGATGGAGCCGCCGACAATCGCACCGCGCAGAACAGGCGGCAATCCTTTTTGAGACTCATTAGACATGCTGTCACCATCCTCTTTTTGTCAACAACTACAATTCTCAGCACAAAGTGGCAAGGCAGCAGCGCAAACGAGATCCGGTTCGCCTTGATTTTGCGTGGCACGTCGGCTGGAGTTCTTGACCAATCACCTTTCCTGGTTGACTATGGAATCTTTTACCCTTTAGGTACTATGGGCTTCACGTATGGGACCGAACTCCGGCCAAACTGGGGTGTGGCCATATCTTCTTGTCGTTCGACATCACTTAATAATGTGCTTCATGCACGAATGATGCAGTTGGTTCGCGAATCGCTGTTCAAGGATCATTAAACTCTCCATGAATCGGAATATCTCAACCAATCACGCGGCTGCTCCAGACGTGGAGCATGCTTCCTCTTCGGCGATCGATGCCGATGCGTCGCGAAACAGCCGCCTGGCGGATTTTCTTTTTGAAGTGGGCATGCTTCGCAAGACGCCGCGCTCAGGATATCAATTCCTCGGTTCCGGACAGGAGAACGTTGCCGAACACTCCTTCCGGACCACGGTCATTGCCTATGTTCTGGCTTCGCTGACCGAGGGGGCGGATCTTTTACGGACCATGGGCATGGCCTTGTTCCATGATCTGCACGAAACGCGCATCGGGGACTTCAATTATGTCAACAGGATCTACAACTCCCGAAAGACGCTGCTTGCCCTGGAGCATGCACTGGACGGGACTGGCCTGGACGACGTCATGCAGTGGTGGCGGGAGTTGGATGCGACGCAGAGTCTGGAGTCCCGGCTTGTCCACGATGCGGACCAGCTTGACCTGATATTGAATCTGAAGCAAGAGCAGGACCTGGGCAATCCCTATGCCGCAAAGTGGCTCGAATGCGCGCTTCCCCGCTTGCACACGGACCTGGCTCGCGACTTGGCCGCAGTAATCATGCACACGGACCATACGAACTGGTGGTTCAAAAGGCCGGATCCCTCTTGGTGGTGTAAAGGACATAATCCGGATTCTCCCGAGGGGATGGAGTGAGTTCGTGCGCGCCAAGGCAGCATTCGGAGAAAGGCGATTATGCTGCGAGTTCACGGCTTCATTCGAAAAGTTCCTTGAACGACCCGAAAAATCTCGTGCGCTCCCGCAGTTGTTGCCGGCATTCATATTTTTCACATAACTCCAATCAGGGCTTGACAACGTGAGTATAATGAGCCGGATATGACCCAATTCGTCGCAGCCGTTGGCGGCTTGTTCATAAGCATTTCCCGGGACAGCGGGCGGATGGTGCTCTTGTTTCTGGAGGCCTTGTCTTGGCTGTTCCGGCCACCATGGCGCTGGCGTTTGTTTTTCAAGCAGATGGAATTCATCGGCGTGAATTCCGTGTTCGTGGTCGCCCTGACGTCCCTGTTCACCGGCATGGTCCTGGCTCTGCAGACGTATTACGCGTTTCGGATGTTTTCCGCGGAGACCTTGGTCGGCGCCACGGTCGCTCTGTCCATGGCCCGCGAACTCGGACCGGTGATCACGGCCCTGATGGTCACCGGAAGAGCCGGTTCGGCCATTGCCGCCGAGATCGGAACCATGCGCGTCACGGAACAGGTGGACGCACTTTCGGTGATGGCCATCAATCCTGTTCAATATCTTGTTTTGCCGCGGATTATTGCCGGAGTGATCATGGTTCCGTTGCTCACGGCACTATCCGTCTTCATCGGCGTTTTCGGCGGGTATCTGGTGGGAGTGCGGCTGCTGGGAATCCACGGCGGCATATTTATGAACAAGATATATGAATTCGTCACCTTGAGTGATTTGTACAACGGCTTGATCAAGGCGGCCTGCTTCGGTTTGGTCCTCACACTGGTGGGTTGCTACAAGGGCTTCTACACCAGTGGGGGTGCGGAGGGCGTTGGGCGGGCCACTACCCAGGCCGTGGTTCTCGCGTCCGTGCTGATTTTGACCAGCGACTACGTGCTCACCGCATTGATGATGTAGCATGCCCATGGAACCGATTATCGAAATGCGCAATGTGCGGAAAAGTTTTGGACGCGAGCACGTGCTTCGTGATCTGAGTCTGGCCATAGCCAAGGACTCGGTGAGCGTGATCATCGGCCGCAGCGGCGGGGGCAAAAGCGTGCTGCTCAAGCACATCATCGGCTTGATGCAACCCGACCAGGGACAGGTGATCATCGACGGTCAGGACATTGCCCGGATGAGCGAACGCCAGATGGCGCCCGTCCGGCGCAAGTTCGGAATGCTGTTTCAGGAGTCGGCCTTGTTCGATTCGATGAACGTGGAGGAAAACGTCGCTTTTCCTCTGTTAGAGCACACCCGCAAGAGCCGGAGCGAGGTTATGGACATCGTGGCGCAAAAGCTGACCGCGGTGGGCCTGAAGGAAATGGGCCACAAGATGTCCTCGGAACTTTCCGGCGGGATGCGCAAACGGGTCGGTCTGGCTCGGGCCTTGGCCCTGGAACCGAAGATCGTGTTGTTCGACGAGCCGACATCGGGCCTCGATCCCGTCATGGCCGCCACCATCAACGAACTGATCGTGCGCACCCAGGCCGAGTTTCATGCCACCTGCGTGGTGATCAGTCATGATATTCCCGCGGCCATGAGTACCGGCCACGAACTGTTCATGCTGTTTGAAGGCAGGATCATCGCCCAAGGCACGCCGGATCAGATCAGGCAATGGGATGATCCCGTGGTCCAGCAGTTCATTCACGGACGAGCTGAAGGTCCGATCAGCATCGTTTAGCGTTCTTATGATTTTCTTATCAAGTACATGGAGAAAGCGTGACATCCGGAGCTGAAATCAAAGTTGGCGTTTTTGTCCTGATCGCATGCGCGGCCCTTGCCTACATGACGTTACGGGTCGGAACGGGAGTCTTTCTGCCGGGCGACACATACGAGGTGGATGTCCTTTTCGAGAACGTATCCGGATTGCGGACCAATTCTCCCGTGGAGATCGCGGGCATCGACATTGGCTTGGTGGAGACCATCACCCTGGACGGCCATCAGGCCAGGGTGACTCTGCAGTTGCGGTCGCATGTGCGGCTGCATTCCGACGCAGTGGCCACGATCCGCACCCGCGGCGTGCTTGGGGACAAGTTCGTGGAGATACAACCTGGCGGCGAGCCGTTTCCCATGGTCGAGGACGGGGGGCGCATTACCAGGGGGGCTACGCCGGCAGATATGGATCAGATGTTCACCAAGGTGGGCGACATAGCCGACGACATCCGCGTCGTTTCCCGCAGCGCCGCCAATGTTTTCGGCGGCCCCCAGGGCGAGCAGGATTTGCGTTTGGCCTTTGAAAGTCTTCGTGACGCGGCCATGGGACTAAATGCCATGGTGCAGGCCAATGCGGAAAGCGTTGACTTCATCGTGCGCAATTTCCGGGACTTTTCAGCTGATCTGCGGGATATCGCCGGGACGAACAAGGAAGGCATCGACCGCATCGTGGCCAACCTGGAGACAGCCTCCGGACAGCTGCAAACCACCCTGCAACAGGCGGGCGACGTGCTCGCTCGCCTCGAAACCGGGGAAGGCCCCCTGGCCAAAATGATCAGTGATCCGGAGATGGGCCAGGATCTGCAGGAGACGATGGCCTCCCTGGAAAGCATTTCCCGGAAGATTGATGAAGGTCAGGGCACCCTGGGCAAGCTGATCAACGAAGATACGACAGCCCAGGAATTGGACCGGGCTCTGGAGGGAATCAACAGGTTTCTGGCCAAGCAGGATCAGTTCCAAACCTCGGTGGATTTCACCAGCGAGTACCTGGCACGCCACGGCGAAACCAGATCCGCGCTGACCTTGCGGCTGCAACCGGCTGAGGACAAGTATTATTTGCTGTCCGTGGTGGACAGCCCCCAAGGCAGGAGAGAGAAGAAGGAAACCCTCACCGAACGCTGGGTAAACGGCGAAAGAACGGTGATCCGGGAAATTGAGGACAGATACTACCAAAGCAAGATCACCTTCTCCGCCCAGCTGGCCAAGCGCTGGGACAATCTGGTTCTGCGCGGAGGACTGATCGAAAGCACTGGTGGGGTCGGAGTGGACTATTATCTCTGGGACGATCGCCTGCAACTGCTCTTTGAAGCCTATGATTTTAACAAGGACGACAACCCGCACCTCAAGGCCGGCGCCAAGCTCTATTTCCTGCGCAATTTCTACGCCAGCCTGGGCATGGACGACTTCGCCCGCAGCGACCGGCGCTCCTTCTATGCCGGTCTGGGGTTTCACTTCACGGATGAAGACCTGAAATACCTGCTGACCAGCGTGCCCGTTCCAAATCTGTAAACCAACTCTTTACGCGCCCTGTGCCGGTTCCGGCTTAGGTCTGTCCGCCGAGGGATGCGCTCGGGGCTGAAGGTGGCATTTTTTTTCATCGGAGAGCTTCATGAAGCGAGAACGTAAAATAAATGTGTCTGAAAATACGGAAGAGCGTAAATCGCTTATTCGTTCCTATCTGCCCTTGGTTTTGGCCACGGCGGCAGCCTTGCTGCTGAGCCTTGAATACTGGCTGCAACAGGCAGGTTATCAGGGGCTTTGCCCCACCGCCGGATGTGCCGTGGTCGGCACCTATGTCAAATATGGCGAGATCGCCTTTATCGGCATGGGCGCGGCTTTCTTCTGGGTGCTGGCCGGACTGCTGTTCTTGAGCAGGCGATTGGACAAGGGCTGGCTGTGGATGCTCGTGGCGGTCGTGCTGACCGCCGGCCTGGCCTTTGACGGAGGAATTCTCGGGTTTCAACACTTCGGAATCAAGGAAACCTGTATTCTCTGCTATGCGGTGGGCCTCGCCCTGTTCCTGATTCTTTTCGCCTACGGATGGATGCGACGATCTTTGGCAGCAGTTGTCATGGGCGTTGCCGTGTGGAGCGCGGCTTTCGCCTCCCAGGCTATGTTCGTCTTCCCGGAAAAGACCCCTGACCTGCGGGAAACCGTGCTGACGTCCTGGCGTGCATCAGAGCAGCCCGGTCCGCAGCTGTATTATTTTTTCAGTTTGCACTGCCCGTTTTGCACCCATGTCCTGAGCAGCCTGGCCGCACATCCGCCCCAGGGGGGAGAGTGGCATCTGGTACCCCTGGACACCCAGCCGGCGGACCAGCGCAAGCTGGCCGCATTCCTGGACCACCCCCTTGTTGCGACGAATCCCTTTCAGGCTATCCTGGACGTGGAGCGTGAACCGGCATCGGACATGGAAATCCAGCCTCAAGCAGTCGCGGCCGCCAATAATGGCGGTGCTTTTCTGCGCAACAGCGGATACCGCGGAGTGCCGCTGCTGATCGTCCAGGAAACGCCGACAAGGCGGGTAACCTTGCAGGGCCGCGATCCGATCCTGAATTATCTGCTGGAAAAGCGTTTGATACCGTTTCGATTGTTTTTCTGAAGCACGAAGATGACCCGGCCATTGCCGCGACCAAAAAGAGGCCGGGAGGTTTTACCTCCCGGCCTTGTTTGTTTGTAATCTTAGGTTGAAGCCTCCTGGCTTTATTTACACATCCAGCAGCATTTCGAGATCGTTGCGGGTGATGTTTTTCCAGACGTCCTGGCCGGGGATGATGGATTCGGCCACATTGCGTTTTTGATCCTGCAGCTTGAGAATCTTCTCCTCCACGGTGTTCTCGCAGATCATCTTATAGGCAAAGACCTGTTTGGTCTGGCCGATGCGGTGCGTCCGGTCGATGGCCTGGCTTTCCACGGCCGGGTTCCACCAGGGGTCGTAGTGGATGACGTAGTCCGCTGAAGTCAGGTTCAGTCCGGTGCCGCCGGCTTTGAGGGAAATCAGGAAGAGGCGGATTGAATCGTCGTTGTTGAATCTGTCCACCTGCTCGAAGCGGTCCTTGCTGGAGCCGTCCAGATAGGTGAAGGGAATGTCGGTGGTTTGCAGCCAGCCGCGGATGATGTGCAGCATCTGTACGAACTGGGAGAAAACCAGCACCTTGTGGCCGTCCTCGACGATCCCGGTGGTCAGATCCTTGAACGCCTCGAATTTGCCCGAAGAAATGTTCGTGCTCACACCGGGCATGTCCAACCGCAACAGTTTGGGGTGGCAGCAGATCTGGCGCAGCTTGAGCAGGGCGTCGAGAATGGACATCTGGCTCTTGGCCATGCCCTGTTCGTCGATGTTCTTCAGGACCTGGTCCTTGAGCTTTCTGGCCACGGCCGTATACAGCTCCATCTGCTCGTCTTCCAGGGCGCAGTAGTAGACGTTCTCCACCTTGGGCGGCAGATCCTTGGCCACGTCGGCCTTTTTGCGGCGGAGAATGAAAGGTTTGACCCGCAGCTTGAGCTGTTCCAGGGATTCTTCATCCCCGTCGCGGATGGGCCGGACGAACCCGCTGTGGAAGGAATGCTGTGAGCCGAGAAAGCCCGGCATCAGGAATTCGAACAATGACCAGAGTTCCAGCAGGTTGTTCTCAATGGGCGTGCCGGAGAGGCAGAGCCGGAAGCGGGCATTGAGCCGCCGAACCGATCTGGCGGTGATGGTGTTGGGGTTCTTGATGTTCTGGGCCTCGTCCAGGATGATGCTGTTGAACTCGTACTTCATCAGCTCGTCCATGTCGCGGCGGAGCAGAGCATACGTGGTGATGACCAGATCCGATTTTTCAATCTGCTTGAACAGCGGTTCGCGGTTGATGCCGTAGATCAGCAGTCGCCGCAGCTTGGGCAGGAATTTCTGCGCTTCCCGGTCCCAGTTAGGCAGGACGGACGTGGGAACGACGATCAGGTTCGGCCCCTCGTGCTTGTTGTTGATCATATGCTGGATGAAGGCCAGGGTCTGCACGGTCTTGCCCAGACCCATCTCGTCCGCGAGAATGCCGCCGAAGCCGTACTTGCGAAGAAAGTTGAGGTAGCTCAGCCCCTGGATCTGGTAGGGCCGCAGGTCCGCTTGCAGGTCCTTGGGTACGCTGATCTGCTCAATGCTTTCAAAATCCTGCAGCTTGACCCGGAGTTCCTGCCAAAATCCGTCCGTGGTGGTTTCCGGAAGATCTTCCAGAATCTTGTCCAGGACCGGAGCTTCGAACTGCTTGAACTTGTGCTTGATGGGCTTGTCCGGATCGATCCCCAGGGTTTCCAAACGATGCCCCAGGGTCTTCAGCCATGATTCCGGAAGCCTGGTGTACGACCCGTCCTTGAGCTGAACATAGCGTTTTCCCTGGGTCCAAGCTTTCCAGATCTTGTCGATGGGAACCCGCTCGCCGTCATAGTCCACGGAGATGTCCAGGTTGAACCATTTGTCCTCGGCTTTTTCTTCCTTGGTTTCCAGAATCGCGATCACTTCGGGATTGGCCAGGCGGACCTTGTAGCGCTTCAGTCCCTGTTCTCCGAACATGCGATATTCCTGAATCATTTCCGGATAGGCATCCAGGAGAAAGGTAATGGCGTCTTCCGGCTCCAGGAACCAAATTTCCGGGCTTCTGGCCTGGAAGTTCATGGTGGACAGCTTGTTGATCAGCTTTGTTTCCTTCTCCTGGTCCCGGCGCAACAGGTAGGCTTTGCCTCCAACCTGGTAGCTGCCGGTCTGCAGATCCGGATTCGGCGCATCCAGGGTGACTTCGCCGTGTTCCGTAACGTAGGTGTTCTGGATCTGCAGCGTCAGGAAACTGCCTTCCTCGTCCATGAACAGTTTGGGATCGTAGGTTGCCGGAACGAAAATCGGCTGCATCCGCTCCAGAAAATCTTCCTGATCAATCAGATCGGACGAGGGGATCTTGGTCCAGACCCGGTCCAAAAACTCGGCGATGTCGCCGTGGGGGACGATGGGGAGCTGCTCCACCAGGTCCTGGACGAGTTGGGGGTCAAGCCCGGTCTGTACGGGGAGAAACTGCTGCCGCCAGCAAACCCAGAGCGGGAACTGACCGTAAAAGTAGAGTTCCTGGCCGGAGATGGAGAAGGGGGTTTTTCCTTCCCGGCCGAGTAGCAGATCGAAATTGAGACCATCCTCGGAGAGCTTCGGCCGGACCTGCAGGCGCAGGGTCTTGCTCTCTACGCGTACCGGCTGTTCCGTGTCTTCCCAGCGTAAATAGTATTCATTTTTGACCCCCCAGAGAAACCATGTCAAAAGGCCTTGAGGGATGTCGACACGGTGTCCGTAGTATTCCAGGTGCTGTCCGACCTGCTCCGCGATCTGCGGCAGTTCCGGCGAGAGATCGGCCCATTCAGGGTTGCGAATCAACTGTTCCAGAGTGACCGGGACCATGACCTGGGAAATGCCGGATTTGTTCTGTCGGGCTCGGAAAAAGGCCACCTGCAGCCGTTTGGGCTCGGGAAAGAACTGCATGATGAAGTATTGTTTTCCCGGTTCCGGCTCCACGTCCATGGCGAAGAATTGGCGGAACGTCTTGCGCCATTCGGTTCTCGGCTTGGGCATGTCCTCTTGATTGTCGCTTTGCAATGAGGATAGAAGATGGAGTGCCGTGGCGGCGACATGCCGGCAAACGCCGGAGAAGGAGTCCGGACAGTTGCAGAAATAATTCATGGTGGGATTCTTGAGGTTGATCCCGAGTTCGGCATTGTAGATTTGAAAATCGTCCGTCTGGAACTGGCCGGATATGTCCCAGTGGTCGTCCAGTTTTTTCAAGGAAATCTTGCGGGAGCCGTCTTCCGAGATGAGTGATTGTGCGCCGGAAGCGATGTAATCCGGAATATTCTCCTGTATGAAGCGCTGCAAAGCCTGGCTGACTTCAATTTCTTCGTCTCGGTTCATTTTTGTTGTGGAATCCGTCATAACCTTGATGTTCCTTGTAAAATTTCGATCATGCCGTAATCAGTCGATCAAGGCTCTGATTCGAGAATTGGTCCATTTAATCAAATCCTCGGATTCTCGCAAGAGGCATAAGAATTTTTGCAAAGCTGATGGTGCGTTACTCTTTTCTCGGAGCAACTGATCGGAGTTGGTGCAATACTGTTTCGTAGGTTTTCGTTTGTTACAGGCAGTAACTATTCAGCACATCCTGTTTGGTCTGTCGTTAGCTATAGATTCCGGCTTTCGCCGGAATGATTTACCGAAAGATTCATTTTCAGTCATACCGGCGAAAGCTGGTATCCAGATTTTTTTCCCAATTTTGCTGAATAGCTACAACAGGCAATACAATGATTCGCATCCATGAAATACTGGACAAAGTGTCCGGCTACATGTCCGAAGAGGACATGAACGTGATTCAGAAGGCGTATGTTTTTTCCGCCGCGGCGCATGCCGGGCAGACGCGCCTCTCCGGCGAGCCGTACCTTTTCCATCCTCTTGAAGTCGCCAACTCTCTTGCTGAAATGAAGCTGGACAGGGCTTCCATTGCCGCCGGCCTGCTCCATGACACCGTGGAGGACACCAAGGTCACGGTGAAGGAAATAGCCACGGAATTCGGGGACGACGTGGCGAAAATCGTCGCCGGAACCACCAAGATCAGCAAGATGAGCTTTCATTCCAAGGAGGAAGCCCAGGCCGAGAATATCCGGAAAATGATCCTGGCCATGGCCGACGACATCCGGGTCCTAATGGTCAAGTTGGCGGATCGACTGCACAACATGCGCACCCTGGAGTTTCAGAAGAACATCAAGCAGCGACTGATCGCCAAGGAAACCCTGGACATTTACGCGCCATTGGCCAACAGGCTGGGACTGTACCGGGTCAAGGTTCAGCTGGAAGATCTCAGCTTACGGTATCTGAAACCCGACATCTATCAGCAAATTGCCAACGGCGTCCAGCAACATCAAAGCGTGGGGCAGGAATATATCAGCAAAGTTCACTCCATGATTGAGGAATTGTTGCGGACCAACAAGATATCCGGCCGGGTCAAGGGGAGAATCAAGCATATTTACAGCATCTACCACAAGATGCTTCAGCAGGGCCTGAACCTGGATCAGGTGTATGACCTGATCGCGTTCCGGACCATCGTGGGATCCATCAAGGACTGTTATGCCGTCCTGGGACTTGTCCATTCCTTGTGGAAGCCGGTACCCGGTCGATTCAAGGACTACATCTCCATGCCCAAGAAGAACATGTATCAGAGCCTGCATACAACCGTCTTCGGGCCGGATGGAGAACGCATCGAGATACAAATCCGCACCGAAGACATGAACCGTCTTGCGGAGTACGGGGTTGCCGCTCACTGGCAATACAAGGAGGGGAGCAAGAGCAAGGACCGGGATGCGGACCGCTTTTCCTGGCTACGCCAGATTCTGGATTGGCAGCAGGATCTCGATAATCCCCGCGAATTCATGGCCTCTTTGCGCATCGACCTTTTTCAGGACGAGGTGTACGTCTTCACGCCCCGAGGCGATGTGAAAGAATTGCCCGAAGGCGCCACGCCCGTGGATTTCGCCTATCTGGTGCATACCGAAGTGGGCAACCACTGTAACGGGGCCCGGGTCAACGGTCGGCTGGTGCCGTTATCCACTCCGCTGCACAACGGCGACACGGTGGAGATCATCACCGACCTTGGGCGCCATCCCAGCAAGGACTGGCTGAAGTTCGTCAAGACGGCCAAGGCCAAAGCCAGGATCAAGCACTGGGTCCGGACGGAGGAGCGGGACAGAAGCATTGCCTTTGCCCGGGAGATTCTGGAAAAGGAAGGGCGCAAGGTCGGCGTGAACATGGCCAAGGCCCTGAAGGACGGACGATTCGACAAGGTAGTGGAGGAATTGTCCTTCAAAACCCGCGAGGATCTCTTGACCGCCGTGGGCTATGCCCGACTGACGCCCAGGCAGGTGTTGCACCGGATGCTGCCTGCTGAGCAGCAAACTCCCGAGGTGCGGAGCGAGGCGACTGTTCCGGCTCACGAGCCGTCCAAGTCGATCAAGTCCAGGGGGATCAGCATCAAGGGTGTGGATGATGTCCTGGTCCAGTTTGCCAAGTGCTGCAACCCTCTGCCAGGGGATCCGATTGTCGGGTTCATCAGCCGGGGTCGCGGAGCCATCGTGCATACGGTTGATTGTCCAAACGTTGCCTACCTGGAACCGGAACGGATGCTGGACGTCTTCTGGGAAGGTGAGCCGGCGAAATCCTTCCCGGCAAAGATACGGATCATCTGCCGGAACGCTCCCGGCGTACTCGGAGAAATCAGCATGCTCATGGCCAAGGAAGCCATGAATATCGATTCCGGATCATTCAGCTCCAGACCGGACGGCAAAACGGAGATGCTGTTTTACGTAGAGGTTCGGGACTCCGCCCACCTGTACGGCGTGATCGAAAAGATCAGCAAGCTGGATTCGGTGGTTGAGGTGATCCGGCTGACGGAGCAGTGACGGAAGACTTCAGATGTCGCGGAGAGCGTTGTAGTCTTCAGGCGAATCGATGTCTCGGAGCACGCCGGGATCGTCTACCTGCACCAGCCGCAACATCGCGTCAGGATGGTTCAGGACGCAACGTGCTCCCGTATCGCCCTGCAGGTTCATGACCCGCGAAAACCAGGTTCGGGGAATGCAGACGGGATTGCCTCGCTTTCCTTCATGACATGGGGCGATAAAGCTATCAGGATGATTGCGGAACATCGCGGCCAGTGCTGCCGAAGTATTGCTGCGAATCAAAGGCTGATCCCCCAGGAAAACAAGAACCCCGGCTACGTCAGGTTCAAGAGCGGCCAGTCCGGCCCGCAAACTCCTGGACTGCCCTTCATGCCAGTCGTGGGCGTGGACGATTCGCAGGCGCGCATTGATTCCGTTCAGTGTCGACGTGACCTGTCGTGCGTTGCAGCCCACCACCGCCAGAACCGGATCGCAGACCACCAGGGCCTTGCGGACTACGTGGGAGAGCAGGGGCACGTCTCTGAACGGCAAAAGCAGCTTGGTTCCCTCCGCGCCGCCCATGCGCCGTCCAGCCCCGGCCGCCAGGATGACCCCGGCAATCTTGATTTTTATCTCCGCCATTTTTGATTCCAGCAGCAGTCGTTGCCATATTCCTTGTTCGCAAACGCATTGGAGCCGCAAATGAGTCTGTTGATCCGTGGAGCAACCGTGGTCAACGCGGATTGCTCAGCACTGGCTGACATTTACATCCGCAACGGTAAAATTGCTGCCGTGGGACCAGATCTTGACGTTTTGCCGGAAACCAAAGTGGTCGATGCCGGAGGGGTGCTGGCCCTGCCCGGGGGCATTGATCCGCATACCCATCTGGACATGCCTATTGCCGGGACTCGTACGGCCGATAATTTTGAGCAGGGCGGACGGGCTGCCCTGGCCGGCGGAACCACCATGGTCGTCGATTTCGTCATTCCCCGCCAGGGCCAGTCCTTTCTGGAGGCGCATAACCGCTGGATGGGCTTTGCCCGGTCTGCTACCTGCGACTACTCGTTTCACATGGCCGTGACCTGGTTTGACGAGAGCGTGGCCCAGGAAATGGGTGTCCTGACCCGGGAGCGCGGAGTCAATTCCTTCAAGCACTACATGGCCTACAAGGGCACGGTGATGCTCGACCCGGAGCGGATGCTGGACAGTTTTGTCCGGGCCGCGGAACTGGGCTGCCTCTGCACCGTGCATGCGGAAAATGCCGAAATCATCCCTTTTTTGCAACGCAGGCTTCTGGCCAGGGGGATGAACCACCCCAGGGCACATCCCCTGTGCCACCCGGCCTACGGAGAGGCCGAGGCGACGCAGCGGGCCATTGCCCTGGCCGAGGCGGCCAACGTGCCGCTGTATGTCGTGCATCTTTCCTGTTCCCAGGCTCTGGATGCTGTTGTGGCGGCCAGAAATCGAGGGCTGCCCGTGTTTGCGGAATGTCTGGGCGGTCATCTGGCCGTGGACGAGGCGGTCTATGAACAGGAAGATCCGGCTCAGGCGGCGCGCTTCGTCATGAGTCCGCCTTTCCGGTCGGCCCGGGACCGGGCTGCTCTGTGGGAAGGGCTGGCCACCGGCAGCATCCAGGTCGTGGCCAGCGACAACTGCTCCTTCACGGATGCCCAGCGGGCGGACGCTCTGACGGACTTCAGCAGACTGCTCAACGGAACACCGGGGCTGGAAGACCGGATGCGGGTGGTCTGGGACGGCGGGGTGGCCGGCGGCCGCCTGACCCCGGAGCAGTTCGTGGCCGTGACCTCCGCCAATGCGGCCCGCATCTTCAATATCTATCCGCGCAAGGGGTGTATCCGGCCGGGAGCCGACGCGGACATCGTTCTTTGGGACCCTGACGCCTTATACACGGTCAGCGCCCGGAACCATCATCATGCCGTGGATTTCAGCGTCTTCGAAGGCATGACCTTCCGGGGTGCTCCCGTGGCGACCTACCTCGCCGGGAAGGAAGTGTTCCGGGATGGACAGGTCACCGCCGAGCCTGGCATCGGTCGCCACATCCCACGACCTGTATTCGGCTCCGACTTCAGGACCATTCTCGAGATGCTCAGAAGCAGTTTCCATAACAAAAAACGATACAACGACTTACCTGAGATTCGACATCCCTAATTTTGCCGACTCTCTCGGGACGTTGAACTGTCATCCCGCCCTTGGGGCCTGCACCTGTTTTTAATGACGTCACCTTGTCACGAGAGAAAAAAGACCTATTCATGAACTTCCATGAGAATCAGCCAATGTGGCTTTGTGATCATCGTGCTCGTCACGATGCAACCTTTGAACCCAATGCACGGGTGAGCAAAGAAGGAGAAAGTGGCAAGAATTCATGAACAGAGTTTGATTTCGTTGGATATGGAACTGGCGTGGCAGAGTCGGGAGGCCAGGCATAGGGAGCGGTATTTGTCCAGGCGCATCAATCTGTGGCGGGACATCTTTCCGCCGCGGATGCGAGAGGCTTTGCTGAACAGGGAAACTGGCGGCATAGTCCGCCTGGAGTACGGAGCCGGGGAAGCCGTTCCCGGCTATGATCCGAAGCTTGTTCACCGGGTACCCCGCTCCCAGTTTGCGCGTCAAGAGATCCGCGGCCGCGTGATTTCTCCGCTGAAAGGCCGCCATTATCCGAAGGGCATGCTGGGAAGTTTGCCCGGAGTATTTCCTCAGAATTGCCTGCCCGGCCGGATCATCGATCTGGATGACGCAACCATGACCGTTGACCTGAATCATCCCCTGGCCCGATACAACCTGTCAGTGCAAGCCAAGATCCTGGACGTGGCGGACAAGGTGACCGAAACAGGCGGTCGCCTGACCTGTTGGATGGAAGAGTGGGCGGATAACGGTCCTGGCATGCAGGCCAGACATCAGAGCCAGCCGACGCAGTTCGGCATACCGGACGGCATGCGCCGCAAGGACGAAACCGACGACGGCCGTTTTTACAGGGAGCCACGAATGGTCGGCCACCTGGACAGCCAGGCCAGCGAATTTCTGAAAGGACTCTATGCTGATGCGCTTCCGGAGCAGGCCAAGGTTCTGGACTTGATGAGCAGCATGCAGTCCCATATGCCTGACAATCCAGCCCTGCACGTGACCGGCCTCGGGATGAACGCCGCGGAGATGAGTGCCAATCCCCGGCTTGCAGAGCAGCTCGTCCACGACCTGAACGCGGACCCGGTCCTGCCCTTTGCGGACGGAAGTTTCGATGCCGTTGTCTGCAGCCTGTCCATTGAATATCTGGTCCGCCCCCAAGAGGTGCTGAACGAGTGCGCTCGGGTGCTTCGACCCGGCGGGAAACTGCTTGTGGGTTTCTCAAATCGCTGGTTTCCGGACAAGGCCATGTCCATGTGGATGGACCTGCATGAATTTGAACGAATGGGCCTCGTCTTGGATTATTTTCTTGGCACCCAGGCCTTTCAGGACCTCCAGACCGTCAGCATCCGGAACTGGTGGCGGCCCGAAGATGATCCGCACATCAACACCACGAGCACCAGCGACCCGGTCTATGTGGTCATGGGCACGAAAAGCTGATGGCCCAAGGCGAACTGATGGAAGAGTCGGCACGGCTTTCGACATTGCCGAGGCAAATAAACGGGGGCCAAGCCCCCGGCCTCGGCGTGTCACTCACCCTTACGGCTGCCTGCGGTCCACCACACGGCTCTTGCCGGTTTCCAGTTCGGCGATGGTCTGGCGTTCCACGAGCTTGACCTCGAATACCAGCCCCAACTCCATGGCCAGTTGCTGACGGGTCAGGTCGATGAAGCGTTGCTGGGTCTTGATCTGGTCCGGCTCCACCATGTCCGCCTCCACCAGAAGCATGGTTCGGTCCAGGCCACCGTGACGGTCCACCACGAGCAGGTAGTTGGGCTCGACATGATGGGTTTCGGCGAGAATGGCCTTGATTCGTTCCGGATAGACATTGATCCCCTGGATGATCAGCATGTCGTCGCTACGGCCCTGGATGCGGTCCATGCGCAGGAATGTGCGGCCGCAAGGGCAGGGTTCCGGCATCAGCCGGGTCAGGTCTCCGGTCCGGAAGCGGATCATGGGCAAGGCTTCCTTGGTCAGCGTGGTCAGGACCAGCTCGCCGATCGTGCCGGGCGGCACCGGGTGCAGAGTCTTTGGATCGATGATCTCGGCCAGAAAGTGGTCCTCCTGGATGTGCATGCCCCGGCGTTCGAGACACTCTCCGGCCACTCCCGGTCCCATGACCTCGCTGACGCCGTAATTGTCCGTGGCCGTGATATTCAGCCGGTCCTGAATGCGTTTCCGCGTGGACTCGGACCAGGCTTCCCCGCTGAACAGACCCCAGCGCAGAGGCAGGGCGTTACGGTTCACGCCCATCTCGTCCATGACGTCCGCCAGAAACAGGGCATAGCTGGGAATGCAGGCCAGGGCCGTGGCCCGGTAATCGAGGATGATCCCGACCTGACGACGGGCATTGCCGCTGGAAACGGGCACCACGGTGGCGCCCAGAGCCTCCGCGCCGTAATGCATCCCGAAGGCCATGGTGGACAATCCGTAATTGTGGGCCACATGAACAACGTCTTCCTTTGTGGCCCCGCCGGCGGCCAGAATGCGGGCCGTGAGCCGCGACCACTTCCGGATGTCGCTCTGGGTGTACCCGAAGACCGTGGTGCCGTTGGAAAAACCCGAAGACGTCTGCAGTCGAACCACCTCGCGCAAGGGTACGGCGAACAGCCCGTAGGGAGCATTGTCGCGCAAATCCTGGCGTGTGGTCAGGGGCAGGTTGCGGACATCGGCCAGGGATTCGAAGTCATAGGGATCGATCCCCAATTCTTCGAATTTCTTGCGGTAAAACGGAACGTTGCGGGATACCCTGGTCAGGGTGGACTGCAGGCGTTCCAGCTGGAGCTGCTCCAACTCCTCCTTGGCCATGGATTCAAATTCGGCTTCAAACATCATCGCTCCTCCACGCATCAATATCCCGCACCCCAAACATCACAGTGAACATCGCATCAGGGGACACTCAGCCATGACCCCATTTTTTTTCAGCGCCAGCCTTCAGACTTCTGACCTCTGAATCCTATCTTCTGAATTCAACTCTCATCACCCACGTCCCGCCCCAGGTAGGCTCGCTGGACGTCCCGGTTCAACAGCAATTCCTCGGACGGACCCTGCAGGATGATCCGGCCTGTTTCCAGTACATAACCCCGATCCGCGATTTTCAGGGCGCTTTTAGCATTTTGTTCCACCAGCAGGACGGTCAGGCCAAATACGTCGCGCAATTCGGCCACGTGGCGGAAAATCATCTGCGACAGGGCCGGGGCCAGTCCCATGCCCGGTTCATCCAGGAGCAGCATCCGGGGCTTGGCCATCAAGGCCCTCCCGATGGCCAGCATCTGCTGTTCGCCGCCGGACAGGTTCCCGGCGGGCTGGTCGCGGCGCTGGCCGAGGACCGGAAACATTTCATAAATTTGGTCCACGTCCTTGGAAATCAGGGTCTTGTTTTTCAGGCTGTAGCGATGGTAGGCGCCGAGCAGAAGATTGTCGGCCACGGTCATGGGCTTGAAGACCAGGCGGCGTTCCGGAACCTGGGAAATGCCGGCGCTGACAATTCGTTCCGGACGCTCCCTGGTGATATCCCGGCCCTCGAACCCGAGGCTGCCGCCCCTGGCCCGCAAGAGGCCGGAGATGGTGGTCAGCAGGGTGGTCTTGCCCGCGCCGTTGCCGCCGATCAGGGCCACGATCTCACCCTGGTTCACGTGCAGCGATACCCGCCGCACGGCATGGACCCTGCCGTAGAAGACGTCCACATTTTTGAGTACGAGCATGGAATTATTACGCCTCCTCGCCAAGATATGCCGCGACGACTTCGGGGTTCTTCTGTATTTCCGAGGGGGTGCCCGAGGCGATGACCTGGCCGAAGTGGAGAACGGTGATGGCGTTGCTGACGCCCATGATCAGGTCCATGTCATGTTCCACGATAGCCACGGTGATGCCCAGCTCGTCGCGGATGCGACGGATCAGTTCGGCCAGGGCGCGTGTTTCGGTGGTGTTCAGGCCCGCGGCGGGTTCATCCAGGAGCAGCAGCCGCGGTTGGGCCGCCAGGGCTCGGGCCAGTTCGAGCAGGCGCTGCTTCCCATAGGGCAGTTCCCCGGCGGGCAGGTTCCAGTCCGAGTCGATTCCGACAAAGGTCAGCTTTTCCTCGGCCAGCTCCCGGCAACGATGTTCCCCGCGAAAGTAGGCGGGAGTCTTGAGCAGAGCGCTGATCGGACCGTAGCGGACAACGCGGTGCGCTCCGGTCATCACGTTTTCCAGAACGTTCATGGTGGTGAAGACCTCCAGGTTCTGGAAGGTGCGCACAGCTCCGGCCCTGGACCGTTCCCAGGCCGGTGCACGGGTCATGTCCCGGCCCAGGAGTTCGACGCGGCCTTCGGAGCAGGGCACCATGCCGCTGACCACGTTCAGCAGGGTGGTTTTGCCCGCGCCGTTGGGGCCGATCAGGGCCGTGATGGTACCCTCCAGGACCTGGAAGTCCACATCGGTCAGGGCCATCACCCCGCCGAACCGGACATGGACCCCCTGGCAATGCAGCAGAACGTCATGACCGGACACGGTTGAACCTCCCGCGGATCAGGGCGATCAGTGCTTTCATTCCGCCGGCCATGCCCTGGGGCAGATACATCATGCACAGGATAAGGATTAGTCCGTAGATGATCACTTCCATGTTTTCATAGGCTCGCAGGAATTCGGGCATCACCGTCAGGAAGACTGTTCCGGCGATTCCCCCCCAGAGACTGGCCATGCCGCCCAGAACAACCATGGTGATCAGCTGCACGGAGAAATGAAACCCGAAGGAGGATGGGGCTACGAAGCTGAGGTAGTGAGCGTACAGCACCCCGGCGATGCCGGCGTAGACCGCGGAGAGGACGAAGACGAACAACTTGTAGCGGGCCACGTTGATGCCCATGGACTGGGCCGCCTTGTCGCTGGCGTGCAGGGCCATCAAAGCCCGTCCGGTGCGGGAGTGGATCAGGTTCAGGGAGATCAGCAGGACCAGGGTGACCGTGGTCCAGACCAGGAAGAAAAAGGAGAGTTCCGAGTCAAAGACGAATCCACCCACCTGGAAGTGCGGAATGCCCACGAAACCGGAAGGCCCTCCGGTCAGGCCGATGGCTTCGTTGAAAAGTATGTACACGATCAGCCCAAAGCCCAGCGTGGCCATGGCCAGGTAGTATCCTTTGAGCTTGAGCACGGGCATGCCTACTACCAGGGCCACAAGGGCGGTCAGCCCCACGCCGGAAAGCACGCCCACCGCCAGGGGCAGGCCGTGGGTTCCCGTGAGGATGGCCGTGGTGTAGGCGGAAATCCCGAACAGGGCCGCGTGACCCAGGGAGATCTGTCCGGCAAAGCCCAGCAGCAGGTTCAGCCCCATGACGATGATGGCAATGATCCCGGCCATGGTCAGGATGCTCAGATAGTAATAGTCATGGGACAGAATTGTCGGCGTGGCCAGAACCAGCACGAAAAAAGCGGCCACAGGGGCTATTTGACGGAAGGTGGAAGTCATGGATGCCGGAAGTCAGGTTTCAAAGGTTGATTGCGGGTCCTGTTCATAAAAGACTTTCCCGACCCTCTGGATATGTTCGACGACGTCCGGATCGTCGATGTCATGATAGAGGGAGAGATCGATGCTGTACGGAAGCAGCAGATCGTCCAGCTCGTCCATGATCAGGTAGAGTTCCTTCAGGTCCAGGTCTCCGATCAGCGTCAGGTCGATATCCGACCCCGTCTTCTGAGTGCCCTTGGCCCGGGAGCCGTAGAGCATCGCCTTGCGCACTTTCGGGTGGCGGGCAAGAATATTGTTGATCTGTTGAACCGTTGAACGCTGCAGTCCATAGATCATTGCCGGTCATCCCGATGAACGTGATCCAAGCTTTGCTGCATCAGGAGAAACTCGGGGTAATACTCCGCAGTGATTTCAGCGGCAATTTTTTTGGCCAAGGATTCACTGTACGTGTGTGAGGACAGGTTACGGCTTTTGATCATTTTCATCCAGATCTCGCCGTTTTCGATCAGGCCTCGCTTGAATGCTTCACGGGTTGCGTCTTTTGAGCCATAAATACGAACCGTTCCGCGGCTTTCAAGGAAATCCTTCAGCGTATTCCAGGCCAGTTCGTGCGTGAATTCGAAGGCCTGGATCAAGCCCTGTTCCTCCAGCCTGGAAAGAGGTCGCTGCCGGGCCAGTTCTACGCCTTCGCCAAGCTGGATGAGCGCCTTGCGAAAATGGGCCAAGCGTTGAACCCAGCGAACATCATTTTCCTGCACAACGCACCTCTCCCTACACCCGTTCCGTATCGGGTGCGCCGAACAGGCCGGAGGGGCGCCAGAGGAGAATGGCCAGGATGACCACAAAGGCGATGGCGTCCTTGTAGGCCGAGGAGATCATGCCCGCGCCGAAGGCTTCCAGGACGCCGAGGATCAGGCCCCCGGCCGCTGCTCCGAAAGGATTGCCCAGGCCACCCAGAATGCAGGCGGCGAAGCCTTTCAGCCCCAGCAGCACGCCCACGTCGTAGGAGGTCATGGTCAAAGGCGTGAGGATCGCTCCGCCCACGGCGCCGACAAAGGCCGAGAGCATGAACGAGGCCATGACCATCTTTTCCACGCTGATGCCCATCAGCCTGGCCGCCTTGGGTTCAAAGGAACAGGCCAGCATGGCTCGGCCGAAAATGGTGCGGCTGAAAAAGTAGCGCATCGATGCCAGGACCATCATGGTGATGCCAAGTATCCACAGGCTTTGCGGGGCAATGGTCGCTCCCAGGAAGGGGATCGGAACATTGCCGGAGAATGCCGGCAAGACGTAGGTGTCCTTGCCCCAGAGCAGCATCATCACACCGCGAATGGTAATGGATACGCCGATGGTCACGATGATCAGATTGATCACCGAAGCGTGCTGGACCGGGCGGATGGTCAAACGTTCCATGACCAGGCCGACCAGGGTGGTGGTGAACACGGCCAGGATCACGGCCACGGGAAGACCGGGATCCAGCCAGTGGACAAAGATCACGGACAGGATTCCGCCAAGCATCACAAATTCGCCCTGGGCGAAGTTGATGATGCCCGTGGTGTTGAAGATGATGGTGAAACCCAGGGCGGCCAGGCCGTAGGTGCTGCCCACGGTCAGGCCGGCCACCAGGAACTGCAGAAAACTGGACAGCTCCATTATTCGCCCACAAGCTCCCAGTCGCCGTTCGTGATCCTGACCATCACGAAGGCGCGCTCGTCCAGGCCGTTATGATCTTCAG
The DNA here is from genome assembly GCF_900104215.1 of Desulfonatronum thiosulfatophilum. Classification (NCBI taxonomy): domain Bacteria; kingdom Pseudomonadati; phylum Thermodesulfobacteriota; class Desulfovibrionia; order Desulfovibrionales; family Desulfonatronaceae; genus Desulfonatronum; species Desulfonatronum thiosulfatophilum. Next base: position 48,705 of record NZ_FMXO01000018.1, read on the forward strand.
GGGAAAGATTGAAAATGCCTCCCGTGGCGACGAATCCGCTGATGTTTTCCAGGTTGTCCCGGATGGCCTGCGGCGTGGCTTCCCCGGCCCGAGTGATGGCTTCGGCAATCAGGGCCAGGGCATCGTAGGCGTAGCCGCCGAAGGTGGAAACTTCGGTGTTGAACCGCTTTTCATAGTCGCGAATGTATTCCAGGAGCAGCGCTTTCTGGGGGTGATCGTCGGGCAGTTGATCGGCAACTGTCAGACGGCCGGCGGGGAGGATCAGTCCTTCGGCGGCTTCGCCAGCAAGCTCGATAAAGCGCTTGGAGGCCACGCCGTGGCTCATGTACAGGGGAGTGTTCATGCCCAATTGGACGCGGTTGCGGGCAATGACCGCCGGACCCGGATTGGTGCCCCAGCAGATGATTGCATCCGGATTAAGACCGCGAATCTTGGTCAGTTGCGGCGTCATGTCCGTATCCCTTGGGCCGTAGATTTCGTCCGCAACCAGGGTCATGCCATAGGTCGGGAGCAGTTCCTGCAGCACCTCGCGTCCCGCCTGGCCGAAACCGTCGGATACCGTAATGATCGCGATGGACTTGAAGCCGCGCTCCCGGGCGTGTTCCAGAATCTTGATCACCGCATGCCGATCAGACTGGGGCGTCTTAAATACCCACGGATTGATCGGTTTGACGATGCGTTCCGCAGCGGCCATGGAAACCAGGGGAATTTTGGCGGAGGTGAATCTGGGCATAATGGCCAGGGTGTTGCCGGAGGTGGTCGCACCAATGGCCGCCACCACCCGGTCCCGGCTCAAGAGCCTGTTCGCGGCGCCGACAGCCTTGTTCACCTCGGTTTCGTCATCGTAGATGATCACTTCCAGAGGCCGTCCCAGTAGTCCGCCCCGGGCATTGATCTGATCCTGCAGCATGATCAACGTGTTGCGTTCCGGCTCACCGAGGAAAGACGCGGGGCCGGTGGCGGAAACAATGGCTCCGATCTTGATCGGTTGCGCCGCCGATACGGGGGCTGATGTGCAAAGGATTGTCATGGTTATGACGGCTAGCAGGTATCGAATCATGTTTCCAAGCTCCTTGGTTGAACAAAAGGTGCCAATCCCCTTTCGCGACGCGGAAGGAAATATTCACATTTGCATGCAAATGTCACGTAAAAAATGGCCCGCCGTGCAAATCCGAGCGGTCAGCGGGCGTCAGTGTAGCGGCGCATCAGATACTTTTCCCCTTCAACCAACAGGAAGAGTACCACTCCAAAAACAAAGATCCGCAGCCACGTCGTGAGGTCCACTGCTTCGGTGCGGAAGAGAAACTGCATCGGCGGGGCGTAGGTAAATCCCAGCTGCAGGACGGCCAGTACAAGAATGGACCAGAGTACGGCAGTGCTGCCCGTGAAGGCCGTAAGGCGCATGGAACTCTCGAATATGAACCTGCTGTTGAACAGGTAGCAGACTTGGCCGAAGACCAAGGTGTTGATGGCCACGGTGGCGGCCAGATCCTGTGAAGCGTTGCCGCCCAGCATGTACACGTAGTGGCCCAGGGCGCCAATGGTCAACAACAACGAAACAAAGGAGATCCGCCAGAGCAGAAACCGGGATACCAACGGCTCGTCCGCTTTCCGGGGCGGACGTCGCATCACGTTGCTTTCCGCCGGCTCAAACGCGAGAGCCAGAGCCAGGGATACCGCCGTGACCATGTTGATCCACAGGATCTGCGGTGGCGAGATGGGCAGAGCGAACTCGCCGCCCGCGCCGGCCGCACCTATCCCCAGAAATATTGCCGCGATGACCACCAGTGCCTGTCCGCCGTTGGTGGGCAGGATGAACAGAATGGCTTTTTTGATGTTGTCGTAAACCGTGCGACCTTCTTCAACGGCATTGGCGATGGAGGCGAAATTGTCGTCCGCCAGGACCATGTCCGAGGACTCCTTGGCCGCTTCGGTCCCGCTTTGGCCCATGGCCACTCCGACGTCCGCCCGCTTTAACGCCGGGGCATCATTTACACCGTCACCGGTCATGGCCACGATCTTGTCTTTGGCCTGCAGGGCCGTCACGATGCGCAGCTTGTGCTCTGGCGAGACCCGGGCAAATATGTCCACGTCCGGAATCTGCTCCTGAAGCTGCTCATCGCTCATGGACTCGATATCCTTGCCCGTGAGTGCTGTTTTGCCGTCTCCGATCCCCAACTGCAGGCCGATGGCCGTGGCCGTGACCACGTGATCCCCTGTGATCATTTTGACTCGAATGCCGGCACTGTCGCAATCTTCCATGGATTCACAGTCGCCGATCAACTTTTCCGCGGCTTGCACGGCTTCGTCCCGGGGCGGATCGATGATTCCGTACAGCCCAAGGAAGATGAAGCCTTCAGCCACGTCATCCATGTTCAGTTTGTCCTGGCCGTTGTCCAGGGGACGAATGGCCAGCCCAAGCAAACGTTGGCCCTTGGAGGCGATTTTTTGTTCTTCGTCCTCCCAGAAGGAAGGATCAAGCGACTCGTCGCCGTCTTCGGTCCGTTGCGTCGAGCAACGTTCCAGAACTTTTTCCGGCGCCCCTTTCAAGATGATCAGGCCACCTGATTCGGAGTGACGGTGCAAAGTGGCCATGAATTTTTGTTCCGAACTGAAGGGAATTGCATCCAGACGTTCATATTGATCATTTTCCTCCTCCTGATCCAGGCCGGCCTTCAAGGCCGCCGTGATCAGGGCGGATTCCGTCGGCGCTCCCTGAGCCTTCCAGTTGCCGTCCGTTTTTGTGACCTCGGCTTCGTTACAGAGCAAACCAAAGCGCAACAGATCCAGGATGGGCCCCTTTTCCTGGCGTGGATCAAATTTTTCATCATCGAGTTGAAAATCGCCCTCCGGAGCATAGCCGACCCCGGAAAGAGTCACGGTTCTGTCCCGCGTGCGCAAGGTTTGGACGGTCATTTCGTTGCGGGTCAGTGTGCCGGTTTTGTCCGTGCAGATCACGCTCACCGAGCCGAGCGTTTCCACCGCGGGCAGATGGCGGATGATCGCATTGCGCTTGGCCATGCGCTGCACGCCGATGGCCAGGGTAATGGTCACAATAGCTGGTAGACCTTCGGGGATGGCGGCCACGGCCAAACCCACGGCAGCCATGAACATCTCACCCGGTGCAAAGCCTTGGAAGAAGTACCCGAAAGCGAAGGTCACGCCAGCCATGGCGATGATGGCAACACTGAGTATGTTGCCGAAGCGTCCGAGTTGCTTGAGCAGCGGAGTGGTCAGTGTTTCCACGTCCGACAGCATTTCACTGATCCTGCCGATCTCCGTATCCGATCCGGTTCCGACCACCAAGCCCCGACCTTGCCCATAGGCGACCATGGTGCCGGAAAAGGCCATGCTGGAACGATCGCCCAGGGAATCATCCTTGTCCACAGGCTCGGTATCCTTTTCCACGGGAACGGATTCTCCGGTGAGGGCGGCTTCCTCTATCTGAAGATCGCGGGATTTGAACAGGCGGATGTCCGCCGGGATCTTGTCGCCCGCATTGAGCAGGATCACATCCCCCGGGACCAGTTCCTTGGCCTCGATCTCTTTTTTCTTGCCGTCGCGCAGAACCACGGCCGAAGGGGAGAGCATGTTCCGGATGCTATCCAGGGATTTTTCGGCTTTCCCTTCCTGGATGAAGCCGATCATTGCATTTACAAGCACCACGCCGAGGATGACACCCATGTCCAACCACTCGGCGAGCAGTCCCGTGATTACGGCTGCAGCCAGAAGCAGATAGATAAGAACGTTGTTGAACTGGGCCAGGAAGCGCATCAACGCGCTGCGGCCTTTGGTTTGGGGCAATTCGTTCGGGCCGTATTTTTCCAGTCGACTGTCCGCTTCAGATGCACTCAATCCTTTGGTGTCGCTCTCCAACCGCTCGAGAACCTCGGAAATGGAAAAGGAATGCCACGGGGTTTTTTCCGTCTTTTTTTCGGAGTGCTGCGGGGTTTCATTTTTCATCATTCGACTCTTTGTTGCTGATTTGAGAAAAGACCTGCTCCGCATGGAGGGATATTCTCGATTAATGCCATTGCAAAATTATTCGGAAAGTCGGCAGGTAGAAGGGCTGACCCACAAGGCCGCGCCATCCAGTTTTGCCAGAAGGGTCCTGCTGACCGAGCCCATGGAAAAAAAGCCCGGAGCGGACGTGCCGGTTCGGCCGACGGCAACCACCGCATATCGACCGTTCTCGGCTTCCTGGAGCAGAGCTTGCGCGGGTTTGGAAGATTGCAGGATTTTGGTTTGGATCCGTTCTCTGGACACGCCGTTGTTCAGGACCGAGGTCAAGGCGTGATCGAAAAAAGAGTGTGCATCCGGATCGGGAGTCGATGAATCACCGTTCACATGGGCCAGCACCACGGAGTGATCCGGCTGATCAGCCATCACGAATCCGACATGATCGGCAATCTGGACGCAGGGCTCGGAGCCGTCCACGGCAACCAAAACATTCCTGCGTTTGCTTTCGGTCCGTTGGCAAACCCAGATGGGGAAGGACAAATCTTCGTTCATGATGGATTTCGTGACGCTGTCCACGAAAAGTTCCTCAAACCGCGAAAGTCCGCGTCGACCAAGGACAAGGGCATCGTAATGCCCTTTGGCGCACTCCTGAATTAAATCCTTGGCAGATCCAAACTGGCTGTAAATGAACTTTGTGGCAACATTGCTCGAGGAAAAACCGGAACTCACCAACATGGCGCGTCCTTTTTCCAGAAGCTCGTCAGCCCGCTGCTGCTGTGCCTTTTTCCAGCCATCCGTCCATTTTTTTCGCTGGTAGACATCACTGTCATCCAGATAAACGGACGGAGGTTGCGGGGCAACATAGAGCAGCGTCAATCGAATGTGGTGTTTGTGGAGAAAAAAGTGATTGATGAAGCGTCCGGCAAGAAATGAGCTTTGATCGTCGCCAATTGCAAGCAAGAAGTGTTTTTCCATTCCAGATCCTCTTTTCGACTGATGCGGCGAAGCTGCGTTATGACAAAGTGGGGCTACTCCTCATCTGAGGCTCGACCTGTCTTGAATTTGAAGCCTCGCAGAGATTTCACCGATTGCGCCATGACCATTACCTGAAGAACAGGCATGTTCGTGTCCGGCATTAGCTGAACGAATCCTGGCTCAAGCAGGCATGAGAGGCGGCAAATCCAGGCAACCGGACGAGTTCCGGGCCTGCAACAAGAATTTGCGAAGTAGATCTCAAGTGCGATTCAGAGCACTTAAAATCCGGACACGAAATGGTCGCGAAAAAACGCACCTTTTTTTCTCATAAGCATGCACTTGGGGGACAACCCTCGTCAACCCATGTCCGCCTTCATCCTCCAGCTTCTTGTTCCGGAGCTTGCAATCTTCCGGTGAATGCCGTTGAATATGACAAAACCTATGAAGAACACGATGCGTGTTCAATGTGTCTTGAAGAGACTAGCTTTTTATTCTTAACCCAGTCGGCTGGGCCGATTCGGGGGCATCATTTTCGAATTGATTGCTATTGTTGATTTACACGCAACTCATCGAATTGAAAGTCTGAAGCCCCAAGAACAGGAGGACGTGATGAAAAAATCTTTGGGAGCAAAAACGCTGGTATTTCCTACACCGGTATGGGTTGTTGGATCGTATGATCAGGAAGGAAAGCCGAACATCATGACCATCGCCTGGGGAGGGATCTGCTGCTCTAAGCCCCCCTGTCTGAACATTTCGCTGCGCAAGGCGACATACACCTATGAGTGCATCACCATGAGCCGGTCGTTCACGGTCAATGTCGCAACGGAGAATAACATCATCATGGCTGATTATTGCGGCACAGCCTCCGGAAGAACCGTGAACAAGTTCGCCGCCACCGGGCTCACCCCTGTCAGGAGCGAATTGGTGGATGCGCCGTATATCGAGGAATTTCCCCTGATAGCCGAATGCCGCCTGCTGCAAACAGTTGACCTGGGACTGCATACCATGTTCATCGGAGAAATTCTGGACATCAAAGCCGATGCCGCGGTGCTCATGGAAGAAGGGCTCCCGGATGTGGAAAAACTTCGTCCCGCGGTCTTTGGGCCGGTGGTTCGTACCTACCATGGGTTGGGAGAGTATCTTGGGCCGGCGTTCACCATCGGCCAGGAAATCGAACGCCCCAAGGATGAATTGCCCAAGCGGGAGCATTGAGGTTTCCCGTGCGATCATGCCTTTGTTCCCAATCAATCATTGGATGTATCTTCTGCATGCTGCTTCTGATGGGGCTTGGGGGATGCGGCGGCTACATGCAGGGCAATCTTGCGCTGGCCCGCGGAGATTACCGGCAAGCGGAACAACTCTTCCAGGAGATACTGGTTCAAAATCCCGAGGATGCCACCGCCCGGAGGCGTCTGGCCATGACCTACTTTTATATGGGAAGGGATCTTGATCCGTCATATTATGCGCGATCAGTCCAGGAATTCAGGCGGATTGGTGAAATTCGTGATCCCACTCCGGAGGAGCAGTTTCACCACGGATTCGCCCTGATCGGAGAGGGAAGACGGGCTGAAGGGTTCGGTCTGCTAAAGAACTTCAGCTACCCCAGGCAGTTCCGCACGCAGCAGTTCGTCCGGGAACGCGCCGCCCAACTGGAGTCGGATCCTGATCTCACGCCCATTGAAATATTCACCCAGATGGAACGAGCCTGGAAGGAAGGAGAACAAGAAGACCTGCGGGAACGACTGGATGAACGACATGACCCATGGGACATAGGCGGATAAAGACTTTTTTATAATTCAAGTAGTTGGAGATGCCAATAGGCACGGAAAGTACAGAGAAGGGAGGACTGCGTTGCATTCCTCCCTTCTTAGCGCTACACACCGCGCCATGCCCATTGGAACACTTATCAATGCCGCGGCCATCATTCTCGGCAGCCTGCTCGGTTTGCTGCTCGGCGGACGTTTTTCAGACCGTTATCGAACCCTGGTCTATCACTCCATCGGATTGTGCGTTCTGGTCATCGGTCTGCACATGGCCCTGAGCTTCGACAATGTCCTGATTCTTGTCTTTTCCATGCTCTGCGGCGCGTTGTGCGGCCAACTCCTGCGCCTGGACGAACGATTGATCAGCGCCGGCAACATGCTCAAGACGCGTCTCGGCTCCAAGGACGCCCGTTTCACCGACGGCTTCGTCACGGCCTCGCTTCTGTTTTGCATCGGTTCCATGGCCATTCTCGGATCCATCGATGAGGGCATCCGCGGTGACCGCACCATCCTGCTGACAAAATCCATTCTTGACGGATTCATTTGCATCCCCTTGGCTTCCACCTACGGTATCGGGGTGCTTTTCTCCTTCCTCTCCATTCTCCTCTACCAGGGCTCCATCACCCTCCTGGCCGGCCAGGCCCAAGGTGTCTTCACCGATCCGATCATCAATCAGCTCACTTCCACCGGCGGCCTTCTGATCATGGGCATCGGCATCAATCTCCTGGACCTGAAAAACATCAACGTCACCAACATGCTCCCGGCGCTTGTCTTCGCTGTGCTTTTCACTGTTTTCTTGCCGGCGGCGTTTTGATTGCCCGACGCAGGTGAAATGCGCGGATTTGAAAGCCACCTAGTCTGAATGCATTTCAGACTGCGATGAAAAGTTGCTGAAGATATGCCGTTTTGATAGCTTTTTCCCAGCTCTACTGAAATCCACGAATCGCCCTTATGTCCGAAACCTGAGACAATGGTGCCTTCCGTTATTCGAAAGCATGATTGGAACCACGATCTCCCAATGAAAAAGCCTGAATTCGTCAAGCAAAAAATCATGCTTCGGGTGCTGTACGCACTTCTACCCGTCATCGTAGCGGGCACCTATTTTTTCGGGCTACGCGTTTTGGCCGTGCTCGCCGTTTCCATGTTTTTCGCCTTCCTGACGGAATGGTTCATGGCCTCGCGGCGAGGCGGCAAGGTTACCCAGGCCTGTTTCGTGACCGGAGCGCTCTACGCTCTGGCGTTGCCCCCGACTATCCCGTTCTGGATCACCGCCGTAGGTATTGTGGTGGGCATTTTGTTCGGCAAGGAGCTGTTCGGCGGATTCGGCAAGAATGTCTTCAATCCGGCCATTGTGGGCCGGGCTTTTGTCTGGGTCAGCTTTCCCCTGGAAATGACCAACCAGTTTGTGCCGGCGTTTCGTGATTTTCCCGGCGGATTCGTTCACTGGAGCATGGCCAAGGCCGGGGAGCTTCCGGACTATCTGCTCCGCGCCGGCCATGGAGCAGTGGATGTCTTCACTTCGGCGACCCCCATGGTTGCCCGCAAGACCCATGATCATGAAACCGCGATCGGGGATCTTTTTTTCGGGGATATTGGCGGGGTATTCGCTGCCGGTGAACAAACCCTGCTCCTGGGCGCCGGTTCCATCGGCGAGGTCAGCGCCGCGGCGATCCTGCTGGGAGCCGTCTACCTGCTCTACACCAAGACGGCGCAGTGGCGTCTGATGATCCCTCCCGTTCTGGGAGCTGGCTTTCTGTGCGTCGCCTTGCGCTACGGCCTGGGCGTCGACGCCGTCCCTCCCCTGGAGTTCACCTTGCTGTCCGGAGGCCTCCTGTACGGCGCCGTGTTCATGGTCACGGAGCCGGTCAGTGCCCCCAAATTGCCGAAGTCGCAGTGGATATACGGGCTTTTTATCGGCATGATGATTGTCTTCTTCCGAACCTACGGTATCTTTTTCGGCGCCGTGGCCTTTGCCATTCTCCTGGGCAACATGATCGCTCCTTCCCTGGATCTCTGGTTCAAGCGCCTGTCCGCCGCGAGGTCGGCAAGGCCGATTCAGGCCAAGGCAGCCGGCATAGGGGAACGAAAATGAAGAAGGACTCCATCACCTATGTGCTGGGCTTCATGCTGGTTATCACCGTGTTCTTCGGCACCGGGGTTTCGCTGGTCCATCATGGAACCAAGGACATGCTAGCCCGCAACGAGCAACTTCATCGCAACCGGACCATCGCCCAGGCCTTCAATCTAGACGTGCCGGGGCGCGACGCCGAGGCCTTTGCACAAGCGGTTCAGGAACATGTGCGCGAGTTCTCTTTGCGCACACCTGATCGCACCTGGGCTGTGTTTGAACGGGTTACTGAACATGATGACGAATCCAGGGATATCGGGTTCATTTTTCAGGGGCGTGGCGTCTGGGACATTATCCGTGGCGTCATTGTGCTTAACCCTGATTTAAATACGGTCCTCAACCTGCGGATCATGGAACAAGCCGAAACTCCGGGTCTGGGGGGGCGGATCGAGGAAGAGGGTTTTCTGGCACAGTTTCAGGGGCTGCGAATTGATTGGGAGCGACAGCCGGATCGTCGCGTGATTCTTGCAACGGGAATGGATCCGGATGCCGAAGGCCGCGTGGACGCCATTACCGGAGCCACGGGAACGTCCCGGGCCTTGATCGAGATGCTGAACAACGAACTGCATGAATTTCGCCTCGCCTACCAGGCAAATATTCAGACCACGAATTCCGAGATGTAAGCCATGGCCGATACATCCAGAAGCATCTTTGAAAAAGGAATCTGGGCGGAAAACCCGGTCTACCGCCAGGTTCTGGGGATCTGTTCGGCTTTGGCGGTCACCAACCTGCTGACCAACACCTTGCTGATGTGCGCTGGCGTCATCTTCACGACGGCCATGTCCAATCTCACCGTTTCGGTGTTGCGCAGTTTCATCCCCAAACGCATCCGGATGATGGTTCAGGTGTTGATCATTGCCAGTTACGTGATGATGGTGGACATCGTGATCCGTGCCACGGCCCCAGATATTCACCGATTTATCGGACCCTACGTGGGCCTGATCATCACCAACTGCATCATCATGGGACGGGCTGAAGCCTTTGCCAGTCAGAATCGTCCTTTCCCTTCCCTGCTGGACGGCTTGGCCACGGGAATCGGCTATTCCCTGGTGCTCATCGCCATAGCCCTGGTTCGCGAACCCCTCGGTTTCGGGACGGTATTGGGCTATTCCCTTCCGGCCAAAGACCTCTGGTGGCATTCCTGGACCATCATGATCATGCCTCCGGGCGCTTTCTTCACCTTGGGACTGCTGACTTGGTGGGCCCGGGCCAAGACGGATCCCAGCCTGAAAGAAACCGGCTGACAGAGGCGTTGCTCCAAACTCTTTATTGTTCCGCGTCGCCTATCCATCTTTGCAGCTTACCCAAGTATTTTAATCCATCATCCGTACCCGGTGGCTAATAGCCGAAGCTAGCCCTGCAGGATAAAAGTAACCCGGGAGGATCATTTGATCCCCCCGGGCATTTGACTTGAGGAAACGTGAATCCGGTGCTTCCGGAATCGAAGCTACGACGCGAGGATTTTTTTCGCGGTTTCGTCGTTGGCCTCGGCCACGTGCGGAATGCCGGTTTCCAGGGCGGTTTCCCTGTTGCCGGAGAAAAGGTCCGATCTTGAGATCTTATCCATGGAAAACTTGCGGGCGCCGGCCATCATCTGCTGCATGCCGCAGGCAAGCTTGTCCGCCATGGTCCAGAAGGCTATGGCGCCGTAAGGAATATTCTTCATTTCCTCTTTTCCGACCCGCTCCTCCACGTCATAATAGCCGGCAAAGATCTCTTCTGGGCTGCTGCCGAGGTCCTTCACCGTTTTCGGGAGCTGGTCCCAGTTGCCGTGGATTTTTTCCCGCCGATCCGGATGAAGCGCACCCTCGATGTTGGTGCCGAGGAAGCCGGGGATCATGATCGCCCGTCCCATGCAGACCAGCTTGGTAAAGGGAGCGCCCAGGGCAAGCGCCTTGAAGATGTGATCTTCCAGGGCAAAACCGCCCGCAAAGGACATGTCCACCACCTGCTGGCCGCTGGCTGCCAGGATGGAAGCGTATTCATACGCCTTGGCATGCAGGTTGATCGAGGGGACGCCCCAGCTTTGCATCATATTCCACGGGCTCATGCCGGTGCCGCCGCCGGCGCCGTCGATGGTCAGAAGGTCGAGCTTGGCGTCGGTTGCGAACTTGATTGCCATGGCGAGTTCTTCCATGCCGTAAGCCCCGGTTTTCAGGGAGATGCGCTGCAAGCCGAGGCTGCGGAGGTAGTCGACGCTTTTCATGAAATCTTCGCGAACCTGGTCGACCTTGCTCAGGTTGGTCGCGCCCAGACGGCTGTGTCTGGCAAATGAGGTAATCGCCCCTTTCTCGAATGCGGTCTGGACCCATTCCGTTTCCGGATCCGGATCAACGATGTAGCCGCGGTTTTTCAGGAATTTTGCATATTCGATGCTGTGAACCTGAATTTCGCCGCCGATATCTTTCGCCCCCTGACCCCACTTAAGCTCGATGATGCATTGGTTGCCGTACTTCTCGGCGATATACTCGATGACGCCGTTACGGGTGTCTTCCACGTTGACCTGAATGATGATCGCCCCGTAATCGCCGTTATACCTGGTATAGCTTTCCACGCGTCGCTCCAGTTCCGGAGCCTTGGTGACCTTGCCCTTGGAGATGACGGACTGCCTGTCGACACCGACCACGTTTTCACCAATGACAACGGGAACCCCGACGAGAGCCGCCCCGATGGCAAAGGAATCCCAGTATTTCTGAGCAATTATGGTGGATCCGAGCGCGCCGGTCATGATTGGCATCCGGGCCTTGGTCTTGATCTCGCGGCCAAAACTTGTCTCCAGGCTGACGTTGGGAAACGTGCAGTCGTCCGGATCCGAGGACAGGCCAGGGGCAAGTCCGTGGGCTCCGTAGGCACGTCCTTGAATACGCAAGGAATTGTAGGAAACTCCGACATGGGTGGTATTGTTGGCGCCCGCGGTAACGATTCCAAAGCTTCGTGGATAGATAAGCGCGCGACCGACTAGGCTGGACATGAAGGTTTCACATTTGCCCTGACAATCGGCGCGGCAAAGAGTACACAGGCTTGATTCCGCCGGGTTGCCACGATTTGTTGTACCAAGAACATCATTGGATTTAGAAAAACGCATTTCACTCATTCGTATCTCCCTAATATGTAACGTTTGTAGGAAAGTAACGGCTAAAAAGCCTGGTTTAGAAATAAAAAAAGACGTCTCTACCCTATTTTGAAAGTGGGTATAAGACGCCTTTGTCTTTTTCGGTACATGAATGATTAAATGTTTTTGCACGCCATTGTGCAAAACAGAAAGGCATTGAATATAGTGGCAGAAGACTGTTTATGTCAAGTTTGGGTGTGTAGAAGATCGATCATAGACGGTTGGATGAACAGCTTTGGATCATTTTAGTAGATTTCTTCGGATAACAGTATGGCCTCAGCTATTCTTCGCATGGTTTTGCGAGAGTCCATGCTTTTCTTTCGCATCCAGCGATAGGCTTCCTCCTCGTTGATTTCGCTTCGCCGCATCAGGATCTCTTTGGCTCTGTCCACCAGTTTTCGAGTTTCCAGTTCCTCCCGGATGACCTTGGTCTTGATGAGGAGTTCTGAATTATAAATGGCCACAGCCGCCTGGTTGGCTACCGTAGTGATCAGGTTCACTTCACAATCCGAAAAGTGATGGTATATTGATGAAAAACAATTCAGTACACCCACCACCTGATGGTCCTTGAGCAGAAGCGGAACGCTGACCATGGACTTCAGGCCAAGTTTCCGGGCCATTTTCTTTTCCTTGAACAGCGGTTCGGACAGCACATCGTAGACGATCAATGGCTTTTTATGCGCAGCGACATGGCCGACGACACCTTCGTTGATATTGAGTTCCCTGTCTAATAAGTATGCGGGCTCGATGGTCTGGGTTGACTTAATTCGGAGCTTTTTTCCGTTGTCGGTATCTTCAACCAGCCAGAGGGAACAGATCTCGACTCCAGTAACTTTTGCCGTGACCATGACGATCAGGCGCAAAATATCTTCAAGGTACAAATCGGAATTGATGGCGCAGCTGATATCCATCAGCGCCTTGATCACTTTGTCGGCATCTTCAGAAAACTTTTCACTATCCATGCTATAACCTGTATGTTTGTAACTGCCCACCTGGTTTCGGCTTGTATCGATTTTTCGGCCTCGCAACATCGAACATTGCGCGCATAAACAGCATTTTGTGCTTCACGCTTCCGGCAATGGTTCGATGAACGAATACTGGTTCAGTCAGACATGCGATGCCAATAAATAGAGACAAGCCGGAACACCGCGAGTTTAATCATGAAAGTTCTGAGCAGTTGCGAAGCAAGTTGATTTTCTCAGGAAGTTCGCCAAGAATTGAGTATGGGTTTCAAGAGCAAGTGCAAGGATTTTCATCACCCGAGTCAGATCTTTAAGACGGTTATGTATAAAGCAGCTCGCAACGTTAAGTACAAGGATTGCAATGCCAAATCAAACCCAAGACTCCAGTTGGCTGGAGAACCTGAAAAGGAAGGCGCAAGACCTTTTTGCCGAAGAAAGTACTGTCGTGGACGGCATCAGGTCAGGATTCGTGGATCGGGCCATTGTCTTTATCGATCTTGTGGGATCGACATCATTCAAGATCGAGCACAGGGAGAACCCGGAGAATTGGATCCTGATCATTCGTCAGTTCAGCAAGCTCGTCTCCGCGGCGGTCCAGATTTCCCATGGGAATGTCGTCAAATTCATCGGCGACGAGGTGATGGCTTCCTTTGAAAAGGCGGAGCATGCGGGGAACTTCCTTGTGCATGTCAGGGAAATCGAGGAGGCATTGCATTCCGTCACCGGCTTCGCAACGGCTATCAAGATCACCGCGGATTTCGGTCCGGTGTACGAGTTGCGGTTTGAAGGCCACGAAGCTCCCGATCCTCAAGGGATTGTCGTGGATCGCTGTGCCGGCATCTCAAAATATGGCGTTCCCGGCGAAGTGCTCGCAAGTGCCTTCTTTGCCGAGGCAACGTGGTCGCTGGACTGGTATGAAGTAGGGGAAGTCGAGGTTCACGGGGTGGGAAATGTCGCCGTGTCACAACTTGGCGGCAGCACGGCGGATCTGGAGCCACGTGTTGCAATTTCCAGAAAGGAATATGCGTCGTTGAAAAAAGAGCGGGAACTGATGAGAGCTGAACTGGCTCGACTTGATCCCGGAAGCGTGACAAGCTGCGGGTAAACAATTGGTTGAATTTGCAAAACAAGTTGCCAGGAGACGGGATAATGGACGGAACAGTTCGAGCCGATATCGTACGAGGATCTGAAGTGGCCGTGGTCATGAAAAAGGATCAGCGGACAGGGGTGCTGACCCGAGGTCGGGTCAAGGATATTTTAACCAAGTCTTCAAATCATTCCCGAGGGATCAAGGTGCGTCTGGAGAGCGGCGAAGTCGGCAGGGTCAAAGAGATTTTGTCCGCGGGTTCTGCTTCCTGACCCCATGTTCCTTTGGGCTCATCCCAGTTTTGCTCCGTCGGGAACTTTCTTGTCCGGCACGGCCAGGATCACTGTCCCGTCCGGGCGATAGAACCCGGTCAATAAAAATTCGGAGCGAACCGGGCCAATCTGTTTGACCGGAAAGTTGACCACGCCGACCACCTGCCGTCCGACAAGTTCATCCGGAGTGTAGTGATCAGTGATCCTGGCGCTGGTTTGCTTGATGCCGATCTCCGGCCCGAAATCAACCATCACGACATACGCCGGCTTGCGGGCCTTGGGAGAAGCCTTGACCTCGACCACGGTCCCCGCATGGATCGCCACCTGCTGAAATTCCTCCCAGGTGATGGTTTCATTGCTCATTGGCGACTCCGCCGGCGATCCCGCGCAGCTTCGTGACCTGATCGCCGCCGATCCCCCAATTATCGGTATCCACCTCGTCGATGACCACGACGGTTGTCTTGGGATTCTTTCCCAGGACGTCAACAAGCAGTTTCGTAACGCCCTGGATAAGCCGGGCCTTCTGTTCCGAAGAGGCTCCTTCCCTGGTGATTTTGATGTTCACATAAGGCATGTCTTTACAATTCCTTGTGCGTGAAATGTTCCTGCAAGCCCGCGAAGCTTAAAAAGGCTTGACGGCCAGAATATACGCGGCGACGGCGTAATTCTCGGAATCCGCGATTTTCCAGTTGGCAATGATTTCTCTGCTCCGCGGTTTGATCTCCACCTGAATGTTCGTGAACCCTGCCGCTTCCAGCATGGGTCTCACCTGACCGGTGAGACTGGCTCCGGATATTCAGCCGCACCAGGCAGCGGGATCGTTCTTCAGGCTTTCCGGAACGTCCTTTTCCAGAAGCACGTCAGATATGCAGATCCGCCCACCGGGTTTGAGCACCCTGTACAATTCGCGGTATACGGTCGGTTTGTCCGGGGAAAGATTGATCACGCAATTGGAAATGGCCACGTCAACGGATGCATCGGCCAAGGGAAGTCGTTCGATCTCGGCCAGTTCAAATCTTACGTTCGATGCACCGGCCTGCTGAGCATGGTCCGTGGCCGCGGTGATCATTTCCGGGGTCATGTCCACGCCGATGACGCTGCCCTCGGGGCCGACCATTTCCGCGGCCAGCAAGGCGTCGAAGCCCGGGCCGCTGCCCAGGTCCAGCACGAACTCACCGGGCTTGAGGTCGGATCGATTCACCGGATTTCCGCATCCCAGCCCCAGGTTCGCTTGTCCCCGCGTCTTGCCCAATTGCTCCTGTGAGTAGCCGAGCAAACCGGCCTGGGCCTGCGGGTCAAGGGTTCCGAGGTGGGTGTCGCCACCCACGGGCAGGCAGCAGCCCCCGGCCTCGGAGACAGCTTTGGCATAAGAGTCGCGGACTTGGTTTTTTATGTCCTTGAATTGTTCCGGCATGGTTTACCTGCCTTTGGTTTCAAGTAGGGGATTATTGCAGATATCGCGTTACGACATCGGTTTTGATCTTGTTGGGGCCTTTCGTCATGCGCTCATGGTATCCCAGCGGAATCACGGCCATGAACTCACCTTCAGGCTCACCAAGAAAGCGGCGCACATCTTCCTTGATCAGAAACAAAATTCCCAGCCAGACCGAACCCAAGCCCAGAGAAGTGGCCGCAAGCAACAAGTTTTGCACGGCCGCGGCGGAACTCTGGATTTCCATGGTCCGGAAAAAATCTCCCACTCCTGGATGTTCGAGCTTGAACAGCTTTTCTCCCCGGGCGATCAGCTCACCAGTGTTCAGGATGGCCACAACCACCGGAGCGCTGTTGATGCTCCTGGCGGCCATGCGCAGCAGAGAGGAGGAGGGCTTGGGAAAATCAGCGGCCCGGTCTCCGGCCAATTTGGCTAGTTCAGACTTTTTTTGACCGCGAAGCACAACAAATCGCCAGGATTGCTGATTGTGCGCAGACGGAGCCTGGTTGGCCGCATTCAGGAGAGCTTGAATGTGTTCAGGGGCCACATCCTGGTCAGTGAACATTCGGATGCTGTGCCGGGCGGCGATGGTGCGCAAGGTTTCATTGTCAGCCATGCGATGACTCCGGTTGGTGATTGATCTTGCAATTCAATGTTCTGGGTCCCATGGTTTTAAATTCTGGAACTCAAATACATTGCTTACAGCTGATTTTTCAAGATAACGAACATGCGTCTTCACAGTCAAACATGAAAAAAATAAGCGGCATCTGCAGGATAATGTTCAGCCAAATATGCTCCGCAAGAAAAAGGCCGGAATTCCTCCGGCCTTTAACAGCATCTCTCTTGCTGGGGCGTTCCAGGGGTTGTTATCGCAGTCTTTCCGCCATTAGTTCGGCGATATGTTTGACCTCGATGGGTTTATCAGCGGCTTTCATGCCGCCGCGAATCTGCATCACGCAGCCGGGGCAGTCCGTTCCCACGGCCGTGATGTTGCCGGCTTCCAGATCGGCCAGCTTTTTGGCCAGCAGGGTTTTGGAGATGGCCGGGAATTTCATGGAATAGGAGCCGCCGAAGCCGCAACAGACTTCTTCTTCAGTTGTCGGCACATATTCACAAACCATGTCCAGATTCTCGCGGGGAGCATCCCGGACCTCAAGCCCTCGGCAGAGGTGGCAAGGTGCGTGGTATCCGACCTTCTGGTCGGAGCGGGCGAACTTCATGGAGGAGATTTTTAGCACATCGTGAACAAATGAACTGAAGTCGATGACCTTGTCCGCGAACTGGGCGACCTTTGCGGTCATTTCCGTCTCGTTCTCCAACAGCTTGGGATAGCCGTGCTTGAGGTGTGATGCGCAGGATGCGCACATGGTCATGATGTAGTCGTATTGCAACGGATCGAATGCCGCGACGTTCTGTCTGGCGACATCGATAGCGGTCTGCTTCTCGCCCATCATGTTCACGGGCAATCCGCAGCAGGATTGCTTCATGGGATAGTCCAAAGCCACCTTGCCGGTGGAGGCTATGACCTTGACCGCGGCCTTCATCTGCTCGGGATAAACAAAATCCTGGACGCAGCCGGAGAACAGGGCAACCTTCAGCTCCGGTTTGGCGACCACGGGCTTGATGGATTCCCATTCGTCCCGAAAAGGCTTGTCGGCGATGGTCGGCAGTTTGCGGAAATCCTGTCCCTTGATGAAGATCGTGGGCAGATGGCGGATGTACTGGCCCTCGCGCTCGGCAAAAGGCTTCTGGGCCCAGCGCATGTTCTTGAGCAGGGTGTGGAACATGGTGCGGTTCTTGAGCACTGTTCCGAGCAGTTTGGATGAGGTCGGATGGCCGTCCTCATCCTGGATGCGGGCATGGATTTCCTTGATCAGCCGGGGCAGATCGATGCCCGAGGCGCAGACTTCCTTGCAGGCCCCGCAGTTCACGCAGTTCTGGACCAGGAATTTCGCCTTGTCCTTGCCGTGGAAGAAGTAGGTCATGATCAGGCCGATGGCGCCGATATAGACATGGCCGTACTTGTGGCCGCCTACCAGACGGTAGACCGGACAGACATTGGCGCAGGCTCCGCAACGGATGCAGCGCAGGATCTGGGAAAAATCCTTGTCCTTGGCCAGCGCCTTGCGGCCGTTGTCCAGGAAGATCACATGCATGATCTTCTTGTTCTCCGGAGCGCTATGGCACTCATTGGCGCCGGTGATCCAGGTGACGTATGACGTGATCTGCTGGCCCGTGGCGTTGCGGGGCAATCCCCGCAGGATGCGCAGGGCGTCATGCAGGGTCGGAGTCAGCTTTTCCAGGCCGATCAAGGCCACGTGTACTTTGGGCAGTGTCGTAACCAGCCGGGCGTTGCCCTCGTTGGTCACCAGGCCGATGGTTCCGGTTTCGGCCACGGCGAAATTGCTTCCGGAAATGCCCATGTCCGCTTCAACATATTCCTTGCGCAGTTCCCGGCGGGCCACCTTGACCAGTTTCTGGATATCCGGCTCCTGCTCCTTCTTGGTTACTCCGGCAAAAAGATCCGCCACCTGGTAGCGGGAAAGGTGAATGGCCGGCATGACCATGTGCGACGGCCCTTCGCCGCGCATCTGGATGATCCATTCGCCCAGATCCGATTCCACGACCTTCAGCCCCTGCTCCTCCAAATGGTGGTTCAGGTGGGTTTCCTCGGCGGTCATGGACTTGGCCTTGATCACCTTCTTGCATTTGTTCTCTCTGGCGATGCGCGCGACAATCTGGTTGGCCTCTTCGGCCGTAGCGGCCAGATGAACATGCACCCCCATGGACTCGGCCTTTGCCTTGAACTGATCGTACAACTCGTCCATTCGGGCCAGGGACTCGTCCTTGGCCTGGGCGATCTCCTTGATCAGCCCTTTGACGTCCATCCCGGCAAAGGCATTGGCCCGGCCGGTGCGGTAGGCCACGGCGAACGTGTCCAGGGCCTTGCGCTGGAATTCGTTGCCAAGGGAATCCTCTACTTCCTGAAGATATTCTTCTATTTTGACAGCGGTTTGCATCAGCTATCCTCCAGCAGCAAAATGTGCAGTTCCAGCGGGCCGTGAACGCCGATGGCCAGGACACGTTCAATGTCCGCTGTTCGGCTGGCTCCGGTGATGAAGGCCAGGTAGTTGGGAGTCTTTTGCATCATGGGCAGCAGTTCGGGCTCCGCTTCGTAGCTGGTCGCCCGCAATTTGGAAAGGGGAAGAACCATGACGTTGATCTCACAGATCATGGTGGACAGGCGCAGGTCCTCTGAAGAGGAATCCAGTACCAGGGATCCGGTCTCGGCCAGGCCAAGATCGGCTACGGCAAAACCAATGTCGATCCCCGCCAGATGGTCGCGCAGACCTTCGGCAATGAGCTTGACTCCAGCCTTTTCGGCTGCCGCGGCCAGTTCCGCATACTGATCGTCCACCAGTTTCGGGGCGGCCATGACCTTGTCCGACGCCTTGGCGACGCACAAGTCCGCGGCCTCGTCCGAGATGGCGTTTTCGCAACCGGACAACAGCAACTGGCAGGCGTCCTTGTTCACGCACACCTCCACCGCATAGGCATACGCCTCTTGCATGGAGCCGATGGGTTTCACAATGGCGGAAACGGCTTCGGCTTTCTGGGTAAAGAGCTTGATATGTTCCTGGTTCACATTCGACCTCCTATAGGAAGGTTCACGGTTCGATGATTATTTGGATTGAAATCGCAATCGCAATAGTTTCATTATTTATTTGTTGTTTTGCGATTTCGATTTCGATTTCGATTTCGATTTCGATTTCGATTTCGATTTCGATTTCGACTCGATTGCGACCTTTGCGATGACCCGTAATCTCGACGAGACCGGCCGCAAACATGGCGCTGTTTGCCTGGCGGTTGAGGAAGAGGATCCCTACCCCAGCACCTCCAAGGTTTGAGTGGCAATTTCCAACTCTTCGTTGGTGGGGATGATGAAGATTTTTACCCGGCTGTTCGATGCGCTGATTTCCACCGCCTTTCCACGAGGAGCCTCGGCGTTGAGGTGGGTGTCGAGGATTGCGCCGACTCCGGAGAGGGTGGCGCAGGACAGACGGCGGACCACATGGTCGTTTTCGCCGATGCCCGCGGTGAAACAGACGGCGTCCGTGCCGTCCAGCAAGGCGAGATACTGCCCGATGTACTGGGTGACGCGCCGGCAGAACACCCGCAGCGCCAGTTGAGCATCTTCGTCTCCCTGGGCGATCAGGTCATGGATGTCGCGCATGTCGTTGTGGCCGCACATGCCTTTCAACCCGCTCTGCTTGTTCAGGATGGTGTCGATCTCGCGAATGGACAGGTTCTTGTTGTCCGCGAGAAAGGCATGCAAAGCCGGATCGACATCCCCGGAGCGGGTGCCCATGACCAGCCCGGCCAAAGGCGTCAGGCCCATGCTGGTATCGATGCATTTGCCGTTTTTTATCGCGGCCATGGAGCAGCCGTTGCCCAAGTGCACGGTCACACAGCTCGTTTCCGCGAAGGGTTTGGCCAGAAGACGTGCGCATTGCTTGGCCACGTACAGATGCGACGTGCCGTGAAATCCGTAGCGCCGGATCTTCAATTCGGTGTAGAGGGATTTGGGGATGGCATACCGGTAGGCCTCCGGAGCCATGGTCTGATGAAAGGCCGTATCGAAGACCGCCACGTTAGGTACTCCGGGCAAAAGGCGCTGAGCGGTCTCGATGCCGGCCAATCCCCCGGGGTTGTGCAGAGGGGCAAGCGGAATCTGGGCCTTGATGCCCTCGATGACCGCCTCGTCGATCAAGGTCGGGGTACTGAAAGACTCGCCGCCGTGGACGATGCGGTGGCCTATGGCGTTAATCTCGGAAACTGCGGAAATGACTCCGGTATCTTTACCGGTAATCAATTCCACGACCCGCGCCAAGCCAGTGGCGTGATCCTGAATGGGCATCTCTTCAGTGAACGTTTGTTCCTGGTCAGTGGACGGGCGACGCTTGTGCCTGACCAAGCCGGTCGGTTCGCCGATCCGCTCCACCAGGCCGGAGGCCAGAACGGTTTGATTCTTCATGTCCAGGAGCTGGTACTTGACCGAGGAACTGCCGGAGTTGAGGACGAGTATTTTCATGGTCGGTCTAATCCTTTGTTGCGACGTCGCTTATTCTGTCCGGAGTCGTTACATCCCGCCTGATTGTCATTATTCGGTTTTCGCCTTCAAGGCGTGCTGGGCCTGAATGGCGGTAATGGCCACGGTGTTCACGATATCCGGCACGGTGCAGCCGCGGGAAAGATCGTTCACCGGTTTGTTCAGGCCCTGGAGCACCGGGCCGATGGCCACGGCGTTGGCGGCGCGCTGGACAGCCTTGTAGGTGTTGTTCCCGGTGTTCAGGTCCGGAAAAATGAACACCGTGGCTCTTCCGGCCACCAGAGAGTCCGGCATTTTGGTCATGGCAACGTCCGGATCATAGGCGGCATCATACTGGATCGGGCCTTCGATGAGCAGGTTCGGAGCCATCTGTTTGGCGATTATAGTCGCCTCACGTACCTTTTCCACTTCCAAACCGGTGCCCGATTCTCCCGTGGAATAGGAAAGCATGGCCACCCGAGGTTCAACACCGAACTGAATGCCGGTTTCAGCGGAGGCAACGGCTATTTCCGCCAGTTCTTTGGCCGTGGGATTGGGATTCACGGCGCAGTCGCCAAAGACCAGCACCCTGTCCGACATGCACATGAAAAAGACCGAGGATACCAGGGAGATGCCGGGCCTGGTCTTGATGAACTGCAGAGCCGGGCGGATGGTTTGCTGGGTTGTGGTGATGGAGCCGGAAACCATGCCGTCGGCATGTCCTTTCTGGACCATCATTGTTCCGTAATAGGTGACCTCGGCCATTGTGTCGTGCGCCACTTCCTGAGTCATGCCTTTGGACTTGCGCATCTCGTAGTAGGTTTGCCAGTACTCGTCGAACAGTTCTGAAGAAGAGGGTTCGATGAACTCGGCCTTGTCCAAAACCAGCCCCATTTGGGCCGCCTTGGCCCGAATTGAATCCGGGTTGCCCAGAATGGTCAGGTCCACGATGCTGCGTCGCAGCAGAATGTCCGCGGCCTGAAGAATTCGAGTTGAAGAGCCTTCGGGAAGGACGATGTGACGCCGGTCGGCCTTGGCCTTTTCGATCAAACTGTATTCGAACATGATCGGGGTGATTTTGGTGGACTTTTTGGCTTCCAGGCGTTGCAACAGTTGAGCGGTGTCCACATGTTCCTCGAAGGAGCCCAGAGCCGTTGCGATTTTTTTCTGGTCTTCCGGTTCGATTCGACCGTACATTTCCATGAGGATCCGCGTGATCTTGTAGGTATGTCCCTGGACTGCCAGGATCGGCATGGGCACGCCTGTCCAGCCTTCCAAAAGCTTCATGATCGATGAAGGCGGCTTAATGCCTCCAGTCAGGACGATACCGGCCACTTCCGGATATGTCTGGGACTGCCGCGTGGCAATGCAACCCAGGAGAATGTCTGATCGGTCGCCGGGTGTAATGACCAGGGAGTTTTTGGAGACATACTCAAGGAAGTTGTTCACCTGCATCGCCGCGACGACGTAATCGTCAATCTGAACGTCCAGCAGTTCCTGTCCGATTACCACTTCGGCATCCAGCCATTTCTTGACGTCGCTGATGGTGGGTTTGCCCAGGGACGGCACTTCGGGAATGACGTACGTCAGGCATTCCTCATGCAATCGGTACTTGCACCGAAGGCCGCCGATGATCTCCTGCTTGTTCACCTCTTCGGCGCGATTGACGATGGTCGCCAAAACGTCCAGACCTTTATCAGTAAAGGTGTCGATGGCGATCTGGGTCTGGGCGACAATCTGCTTCGGAGTTTTGTTCTGCCCGTTGGCCACGAGAATGACCGGAGAGCCGAGGTTGGCCGCGACTTCCGCGTTGATGTCGAATTCAAAGGCCGAATCGCCGCCGATGAAGTCCGAGCCTTCACACAAGATGAAGTCGAAGCGGGTCTCAAGGGCTTTATACTTGGCCAGGATGTTTTCCATCAGCACGGCGTGTTCGCCCTGGTTGATCAGATCTCTGGCTTGCTCCAGCGAGTATGCGAACGCATCCTGATAAGTTTCGTTGAGATGAAACTGCGATAGGATCAGGTTGGTATCGTGATCGCGCTTGCCGTTGCCCTGAACGCTGATGATCGGCCGAAAAAAACCAACGCGTCGGATGTTGCGCATCAGCATCTGCATCAGGCCAAGACAAATGGCCGACTTGCCGCTGCGGGACTCCGTATTGATGACGTAGAGATTTTTGGCCATGAGGTATCCTTTGATGATGGGCTATGGGCTAAGGGCTTGGGGTGAGGCGATATGGCCAGGGGCGGAGAGTGCCGATCTTTCGACTTCCCTCCGCCCATCGCCTCTCGTCCTACAACGTTTCCGCGTACAATTCCGCGACATGCTTCACCGGAATCGAATGGCCGGTCTTGGAGAGCATGTCCGCAAGCTGGAGCATGCAGGCGGGACAGCTGGTAGCGGCGATTTTGGCTCCGGTGGCGGCAATGCTCTCGGCCTTTTTGCGGCCGATGACGTCGGAGAGTTTGTAGTGCTTGATGTTGAAACTCCCGCCGGAGCCGCAACAGGAGGGACCGCCCGGAAGTTCCGCCGTCACGTACTTGCCGCCTGCAGTCAGAACATTGCGGGGCTGGGCCGTGACCTTCAGCGTGTTCCGCAGATGGCATGGGTCATGGTAGGCGACCTTGGCCGATTCCGCAGAGGCCTGAACCGGGGTGATTTTCAGCACGTCGGTCAGGAATTGGCTGACGTCCATGACTTTTGCCGCAAGTTCCTGAACCCGGACGGTGTCCATTTTATCGCCGTAGTATTTGGGCCAAAGTTCGGCAATGGTCGCGGTACAGGTGGCACATGGGGTGATCAGATAGTCCCATTTGCTCTTGGCAAAAAGGTCTAGATTCTGCCGGACCAGCTTGTCAAAGCTCTCCGGCTCCCCGCTGGACAGGGCGGGAATGCCGCAGCAGGCCTGATTGGGCGGCATGTACACGCCGATGTCGTGGTGTTTCATGATCTTCAACACGGCCTCTCCAACCTGGGGGAAGACCTTGTCCGTGACGCATCCAGGAAAAAAAGCAACCCGCAGTCCAGGTTTGCCGGGAGGCGTATCCTGTCTGGGAACCAGGGTATGAAACGGCTTGGCGGCCAGTTTTTTGAAATGCCTGTCCGCGATAAGCGGGGCATTGAACCGGGCGCAGGACGTACCGATGACTCCGTCCGCCTCCTTGGTGAAGATGCTTTGCATGGAGGCGCCCAAGGAAAGGAGATTGTTCATCAGCTTGGGATTGGTCAGCAGTCTGCGGAAAATCAGCCGCTGGGCCGGGGGCAGGCCCAGGTAGCCGGAAAGGATGGCTCGGGCGCGCAGAAAAATGTCCGTTACCTTGACTCCGGAGGGGCAGTTGGCTTCGCAGGTGCCGCAGAGCAGGCAGCGTTGCAGCTTTTCATTGACCGCCACGGGATCCTTAAGGATTTCATCCGAAAGCCCGGAAAGCAGGGCCAGTTTGCCGCGGGTGACGTCGGTTTCCCGACCGGTCTGAGCAAACACGGGGCACTGGGCCTGACACATGCCGCAACGCATACATCCGGTGAGCAGATCGTCCAGCTCCTTGAGCATGGATACAAGTTTTTTGATATCGGCCATGATGTCCTCCCGGAGTTAGGCGAGCAGGGGGCCGAGGATCTTGCCCGGATTGAGGATGCCCTTGGGGTCGAGCACGCTTTTCATCTTTCGGGAATATTCGATGGCCGCGATGCCGCATTCGTTTTTCATGTACTTGGACTTGGCTAGGCCGATGCCGTGTTCTCCGGAAAGAGTGCCGCCCAGAGCCAGTGCTTCGTCGAAAATTTCGTCAATGGCCGACTCCACCTTGTGCCATTCCTTCTTGTCGCGCTTATCCGTGAGGATGGTCGGGTGCAGATTTCCATCCCCGGCATGACCGAAGGTGCCGATGGTCAGGTCGTATTTTTTTGCGATTTTATCCAAAGCCTCCATCATGGCCGGAATTTTGGAGCGCGGAACCGTGGCGTCCTCCAGAACCGTGGTCGGGCGGACCCGGGCCAGGGCCGGCAGCGCGTCGCGACGAGCCTGCCAGACGGCGTTGCGCTCGGCATCGTCCTTGGCCACACGCACGCTGGTGGCCTTATGTTCCTTGCAGATGCTTTCCACCTTGGCAGCGTCGTCTTCGACCTGGGTGGGATGCCCGTCCACCTCGATCAGCAGCATGGCCGCGGCATCAACCGGCAGGCCGGCCTTGCGGAAGTTTTCCACGGTGCGGATTGTAAAGTTATCCATGAATTCCAAAGTGGCGGGAACGATCTTGTTTGCAATGATCGCGGCCACGGCTCGGGAGGCGTCCATGACGTCCGGAAAAACGGCCATCATGGCCTTGTAGGCGGCTGGAGGCGGTACAAGCTTGAGAATGAATTTCTCGAAAACTCCCAATGTGCCTTCGGAGGCAATCATCAGGCCGGCCAGGTTGTAGCCGGTGACGCATTTTACGGTCTTGCCGCCGGTGCGTATCAGCTCGCCATTGACGTCAAAAAAGTCCACGCCCATGACGTAGTCCTTTGTAACACCGTATTTCAGGGCCCGTAATCCTCCGGCATTTTCGGCCACGTTGCCGCCCAGGGTGGAGACGGCCTGGGAGCCCGGATCCGGAGGGTACAGAAGTCCTTTTGCCGCCACGTGCGCCGCGAACTTGGCCGTGATCACGCCGGGCTGGACCACGGCGTAGAGGTCTTCCTCGTTGACTTCCAGAATCTTGTCCAAAGCCGTGGTCAGGCAGACCACGCCGCCGGGGTGAGGAATGGTTCCTCCGGAGAGGTTGGTTCCGGCGCCGCGAACCGTCAATTTCAAGCCGTTGTCGTTGCACAGCTTGACGACTTTGCCCAGATCCTCGGATTGCTCCGGCCGAACCACGATTCCGGGCTGAATCTGTTCCAGGACGGCTGAGTCATAGGAATACGAATGCAGGTCCACGGCATCGGTCATCACGTTGTCCTTGCCCACCGTGGTTTCAAATTCTTTTTTCAATGCATCAGTTATCATTGCAAACTCCTTTGCATGGGTTCAGGTGTCAATGTTCAGTGTTCACCCTACTAAAGTAATGTCAAAATCTATTTTTGGAAGACCGGAAAAGAAGAGGTGAACCATGAAGATGGATTCCTGAGTCTTTTGATATCCCTCCGGACGGATACACCGTCCGGAGGGATGCGCAAGCTAGAAAAGGTTGGCCGGGAGCAGATAAATCATCAGTGTAACCATGATGCCCACAACCACGCCATACAGCAGGAAGGGCCAGAAGGTACGGCGCAGAATCGCGCCTTCCTGACCGGAGAGGCCGACCACCGCGCAGACGGCCACGATGTTGTGGATGCAGACCATGTTGCCCATGGCGCCGCCCACGACCTGGGCCGCGACGATGAGCTGGCGCGGCAGGTCGAGCTGTGTGGCCATGCCCCACTGAAATTCAGCGAAGAGCAGGTTGGAAACCGTGTTCGATCCGGTGATGAACGCACCCAGGCCGCCGATAAAGGAGGCGAACATGGGCCAGCCCTGTCCAACCAACTCGGACAGCGCCTTGGCCATGGCCAGCGGCATGGAGGGATAGGCATTGGGGTTCAGAGCTAGGTCGCCGATGCCGGAGCCGCGGAAGATGGAGACCAGAGCCACGGCAAAGAACAGGGCGATGGCCGGATTTTTCATCCGCTTGATGGAGTCCACCCAGGCTGCCTTGACCTTGTCTGCGGGCATGCCGTGGATGAAGATGGTCAGGATGGCGACAAGCATGAACGGGATGGTGCCGGGGAGATAGAGATAGGCAACGGCGCCGCTGACGGATTCATAGCCCAGGATGCCTCGCCATGCGATGGTCTGGGAGGAAAGCCAGGCCTTGAGCCCCAGCTGCTCGATGCGGGTGAGTACCAGGATGACGCCGATGAGCACGTAGGGCAGCCATGCCTTGAACTGGCTCATCCGCGCTTCAAACTTGCAATCCTCGGCGCTGGTTTTCACCGTGCCGGTCCATTCGGGATCCCAGTTCTTCTGAGAACCAAAAGTCCAGACTTCCTTGGGCACGGCAATGCCTCTCTTGGCGCCCCAGACCACAACGCCGAGGCCGACAAGTCCGCCGATCAGCGAGGGGAACTCCGGTCCCAGCAGCCAGGCAAAAATCAGGTAAGGAATGGTGAAGGCGACAGCGGCGAAAACGCAGAATTTCCAAGCAGCGAAGCCGTCGGACCAGGAACGTTTCGGTCCGAAATAACGGGAAATGAAGCCGAGCATGAAAATGGGCAGGATAAAAATCATGGGCAGGTGCATCAGGGTCGCCCACTGTCCGATCAGCATGCCGAAGGATTCGTAGCTGGTGAAGTTCACTCCCACGGCCCCAGTGGCTACGGCGTCGCCGACCAGGTCACGCAAGAAGGTAAGACCGATGATGACCGGGGTGCCGACTGCGCCGAAAGAAACGGGAAAGGAGTTGAAGACCAGACAGATGACGGCCGCGGCCAAGGGGGGGAAGCCAAGGGCCAGGAGCAGCGGGGCGGCCAGAGCGGCTGGTGTTCCAAAACCCGCGGCGCCTTCGATGAAGGCCGCGAAGAGGTAGCCGATGATGATGGCCTGGACTCGCATGTCGGGAGAGATGCCTTGCATCCCGCATTGGATGGTTTCCATTCCCCCGGAGTCGCGCAAGGTGTACAGAATCAGAATTGCGCCAAAGACGATGATCAAGATGCCGATGGCCGTGATCACGCCCTGGATGGACAGGGCGGCGATGTATCCGACCGGAAGGTTCCAGATGCCGACGCCGGCGACGGCGGTGACCAGCCACGCCAGGGGCATGGCTTTGGTGGCGGGCCAGCGAAAGCCGACCATGAGCACCAGAGCGAGAGCAATGGGAAGTGCGGCGATTAACGCCAGGACTCCAACGGACATGTTTTAACTCCTCCTTGATAAAGTTCACTTGATGGATTGCAAGCCGACAAATTGAGCACCAATCCTTCCCCAACCCAAACAAATACGAGTTGGACCACCTCAGCCATAATGATGTTGATCCGTGATTCCATAATCCATATCAAGATTCGTGCCCTCTGCTTGATCGTGGAAAAAGGAAAAAAAGCCGATGACCCTGTTGGGGAGTGCAACTCCTGAACAGCAATACGTGACACTTTCAATCCATCACACTTGGATCGAAAAAAAATAACACC
This sequence comes from Desulfonatronum thiosulfatophilum, assembly GCF_900104215.1. NCBI lineage: Bacteria > Pseudomonadati > Thermodesulfobacteriota > Desulfovibrionia > Desulfovibrionales > Desulfonatronaceae > Desulfonatronum > Desulfonatronum thiosulfatophilum. The sequence goes on from NZ_FMXO01000018.1 coordinate 76,631, forward strand.
CTTCAACAGATTGGCTTTTCCTGGGGTGATACAGACTTTTTCAAGCCTTGAAAAGTAGCGTGAAAGGATCTGTCAGATGGTTTCATTGAAGGCGCAGGCAAGGTGTTCTTGTCCGGGAAATAAGATACGTCTGAGAAAATGGACTTCACGGCAGCTTCGCGGAAATGATGTTTGATTGGGAGGAAGGGTTGCCAAAGAAAAAACGCCGGACCCGTTAGGGGCCGGCGTTTTTAAGAGGGTTTCCGATCAGTGTCAGTGCCTGTGACTGTTATGTACCGGCTCTTCCGGCGTCACACGGCTCGATGTTCGCATCCGGGCGGACATGCTCTGCGGTTTCCGAGAGCACGCAAACCGGCAAGGGAGCGATGTTTCCTTCGCCATATGGATTTGCCTCCGCCAGAAGATTGAGGATCCGCCAACGTTCGTTCACCTCCTGTTCCACTGCGTTACGCAGCTTCTGGGCTTCTTCCGGGGAAGACTTGGCCAGGGCCGCGAAACGGTTCTCACTCATCAGGAAGTCCTGAATGGTGCCGTTGGGCGCTTTGGAATCAATAATCATGGGATTTTCGCCCTGTAAAGCCCTTCGGGGATCATAGCGGAACAGCGGCCAGTAGCCGGATTCCACGGCGAGCCGGGTTTGCTCCTGGGTCTTGCCCATGCCCATTTTCAGCCCCTGGTTGATGCAGGGGGCATAGGCGATGATGATGGAGGGGCCCTTGTAGCTTTCGGCTTCAGTCAGCGCCTTGAGGAACTGGTTCTTGTTCGCGCCCATGCCCACCGCTGCCACATAGACGTACCCGTAGGTCATCAGCATCCGGGCCAGATCCTTCTTGCGCAGCTGCTTGCCCGCGGCGGCGAACTTGGCGATGGCTCCGGTGGGAGTGGCTTTGGAGGACTGCCCGCCGGTATTGGAGTAGACCTCCGTATCCATGACCAGCACGTTGATGTCCTCCCCCGACGCCAGGACGTGGTCCAGACCGCCGAAACCGATGTCGTAGGCCCAGCCGTCGCCGCCGAAGGTCCAGATGGACTTCTTGGTGTACATGTCCGCATTGGCCTTGATTTCCTGGAGTTGCGGATCATTGTTGTCCGCAAGCAATGCCTTGAGCTTGTCCCCCGCCGCTTTGGAGGCTTCGGGATCATCTTTGCCGGCCAGCCAGGCGCGCATGGCCGAGGCCAATTCACTGTCAATTCCGTTGTTCGCGGCGGCGGTCATGAGTAGCGCCAGACGTTCGCGCCGTTGCCGGGTGCCCAAGGCGATGCCGTAGCCGAATTCCGCGGCATCCTCAAAGAGGGAGTTGCCCCAGGCCGGTCCGTGACCGTCCTTGTTCACGGCGTAAGGCGTGGTTGGAGCGGAAGCGCCCCAGATGGAGGAGCAGCCGGTGGCATTGGCAATGATCATTCTCTCGCCGAAAAGCTGCGTCATTACACGAACATAAGGAGTTTCCCCACAGCCCGAGCATGCACCGGAGAACTCCATAAGCGGTTTTTGGAACTGGCTGCCTTTGACCGATGTCCGGCTCATGACATTGTCCTTGAGCGGTACGCCCACGGCAAAGTCATAGTTGGGAACCTGGGCCGGGGTCTGCGTGGCCAGTGGTTTCATAACCAGCGCCTTTTCCTTGGAGGGGCAGATGTCCGCGCAGTTACCGCAGCCCATGCAGTCCAGGGTATCCACCTGCACCCGGTACTTCATCCCCTTGAGTTCCTTGCCTTTGGCCTCGAGCATGTCGAAGTTGGCCGGTGCGCCGGAAAGGTCTTCATCCGTGGCAAGAACGGGAAGAATGGCGGAATGGGGGCAGACAAAGGAGCACTGGTTGCATTGAATGCAGTTTTCGGAAATCCATTCCGGAACCATGATCGCAACGCCGCGTTTTTCATACTGGGACGTGGCCGTGGGGAAAAGGCCGTCCGGATTAAAGTAGGACACGGGCAGCTTGTCGCCCTGCTGTGCCAGCATGGGGCGCATTACTTTGGAAACGAATTCCGGTTCCTGTCGCTCCTTTTCCGTTCCAGCTGCCGAATCCGCCCAGGAAGCGGGGTACTCGACCTGCTGTGCAGCCTCCGCGGCTTTTTCCACGGCGGCGATGTTCATGTTGACGATTTTGTCGCCCTTGGAGCCGTAGGCCTTCTTGATGGAGTCTTTGAGCATTTCCACGGCCTGTTCAAAGGGAACGACGTTGGCCAGCTTGAAAAAGACGGTTTGCATGATCATGTTGATCCGTCCTCCCAGGCCGACCTCCTGAGCAATCTTCACGGCGTCGATGGTATAGAATTTCATCTTCTTTCCGGCAATGCCACGTTTCAAGGAGTCGGGAAGGTGCGTCTCCAGCTCGTTCTGCGACCAAGGAGCATTCAAGACGAACGTGCCTCCCTGTTTTGCGCCTTCCAGCAAATCGTACTGGTTGACGTAAGCAGAGTTGTGGCAGGCGATATAATCCGCTTGAGTGATTAGATAGGTGGATTGGATCGGCGATTTTCCGAAACGCAGGTGGGAAATGGTGATCCCGCCGGATTTTTTTGAGTCGTAGGCGAAATAGGCCTGGACGTACATGTCCGTGGCGTCACCGATGATCTTGATGGCTTGCTTGTTGGCGCCAACAGTGCCGTCCGCGCCTAATCCCCAAAATTTACATTGAATCGTTCCGGTCGGTGTGACATCCGGAAAAGAAGGATCTACTGGGAGAGATGTCATTGTGACATCGTCTTCAATGCCGACGACAAAATGGTTCTTTGGCTGCTCCTGGGCCATATTTTGATAGACGGACGCTACCATGGCCGGGCTGAATTCCTTGGAACCCAGACCATACCGGCCGCCCAGGAACTTTACGCCGCTTAAGCCGCGCTCCAGAGCCGCGGTACAGACGTCCAGGTAGAGAGGATCGCCAAGGGCTCCTGGCTCTTTGGTACGATCCAGAACGGTCACAGTTTTGGCCGAAGCCGGGAGGACGTCGAAGAGAGCTTCCGGAGCAAAGGGACGATACAACCGGACCTTGATCAGGCCGACCTTTTCCCCTTTCGAGGACAGGTGGTTGATCACCTCTTCGATGGTCTCACATCCGCTGCCCATGGCAATGATCACTCGATCCGCATCGGGAGCGCCGACATAATCGAAGAGCTTGTAGTTGCGTCCGGTAAGTTCGCCGACCTTTTTCATGTACTCGGCGACAATTCCCGGAACTTTTTGATAAAATGGGTTGGCCGCTTCCCGTCCCTGGAAATAAATGTCCGGGTTTTGGGCAGTACCTCGAAGGTGCGGATGCTCGGGGTTCATGGCGCGGGTGCGGAATTTGGCCAGGGCTTCAGTATTTACCAGAGCCCGCATGTCTTCGTAATTCTCGACGTCAATCTTCTGGATCTCATGCGAGGTGCGGAAGCCGTCAAAAAAGTGCATGAACGGCACGGATGCTTCAATAGCGCTGAGATGGGCAATCAGAGCCATGTCATGGGTTTCCTGGACCGAATTGGACGACAGCATGGCGAATCCGGTCTGGCGGGTTGCATAAATGTCCTGATGATCACCAAAAATGGACAGGGCGTGGGCGGCCACGGCCCGGGCCGAAACATGGAAGACGCCGGGGAGCAGCTCTCCGGAAATCTTGTACATATTCGGGATCATCAGCAGGAGTCCTTGGGAAGCGGTAAACGTCGTGGTCAACGAACCCGCGGCCAGCGAGCCGTGGACCGCGCCGGCGGCGCCGGCCTCGGACTGCATTTCCCGGATGGACAGGACTTGTCCCCAAGCGTTTTTACGGCCTTTGGAAGCCCAGTCGTCGCAAACCTCGCCCATGGTTGATGACGGAGTAATGGGATAGATGGCCGCAGTCTCACTTAGGGCATAGGCAACATAGGATGTGGCGGTATTGCCGTCGACGCTTAGCTTTTTTTTTGTCATGAAAGAACCTCCGTGGAATGGATCAATGAACGGGACCGGGAACGGGACCGGCAAGGTGGACCAAAATTCGTTTGCCCTAGCCTTACCAGAATCGTGCCTAGCGATAAAGTACGGCAACAATGCGATCATTATTTGAGTAGATGCAGGCAATAACCGGTGAAAGGGAGATTGGGCATGGTATACGTCATAAATAAAGGGCGGTGCGTGCATGTACATTGTGTGAACAAGTTCAAAAGAATCACGATGGTCGAACCTCTCGTTTTCGCCAGGTTGTCGAGGTTCCCGCCTTTAAAAGTACTTCCCGGGGGCGGGTCAATCAACACCTGGTGCAAATTGGTTAATGATGCTCTTGGCCGCAATCGCAATCGCAATCGAAATCGAAAAACAATCTGAAGCGATTTCGATTGCGATTGCGATTGCGCTCCTGAGAGCAATGCCATGTGAATCAAGGGCATCTATTTGCAGCACATTAGAATTGAAACAGCTTGTCTGAAAAAACAGACAAGAGGATCCTGCATGTCGGATGCTTGGAATCATAAAAGCGGCCACTCGTGCTTAGGCAACCATCAGATACTGTAAAACGACGTTAAAACTCAGCGCCTCAGGTGAAAGCGGGACTTGCTCGCACAGATAATGTCAACCTGGCCGCAGGCAAGGGCTGTGATCCCGTCTTGACCCGCCAATTCACCTTGTTTACGCTTAGTAGTATGCAAAAGAGGAGTACATGGAACTGTTTAGCGAAGACACTACCAAACATCCTGTATCAAGGAGATGAGCATGAAACCGACGGACCTGTTGCACATCGGCCTGGGAGCCGCCTTCATGGCCAAGGAGAAGATTGAAGCGCAACTTAAGGATTTGGAGCAGTTGGGAACCATCAGCAAGGAAGAATTGAACCGCTTCATGGAAGAGGCGCAGCAGCGTGCCCAGCAGGAGCAGGATGCACTGGATGCCAAGATCAAGGAAAAGGTCGCTGAATCGGTTCGGGAAATGGGATTGGCCACGAAAGATGACATTGCTGAAATCAAGGCCCTGCTGATGACGCGGAATGCATAGCTATTATGCTCCGCAAAGAATATGGGGGGCCTTTCGTTTTCTGGTCACCATCTTTGCCACGGTTCTGAAGCGATCGAGTATTCTGTTCATACCGCCCCTGGGGGCGGTGGATTTGAAAAGAACAGTGCTCGACCTGGGCGTCAGCTTCATCAAGCTGGCACAGGTCCTGGCCACCCGGGCGGATTTTTTTTCCGAAGAGTATCTTCAAGAACTCCGGACCATTCACGACGAAGTCGCGCCCATGCCCCAGGCGGACCTGGATGTGATGTACAGCAGGGCTTTCGGCACATCTCCACCTTTTGCACGATTCGATGCCGAACCAATGGCCAGCGCTTCCATCGGTCAGGTCCACGGGGCGCAACTTTTCAATGGCACGGAAGTGGCCGTGAAAATCCGCCGACTGGATATCGAGCGCAAGGTCAGCGTGGATATCAACATCCTCAACTTTTTTATGCGCTTGTTCCGTCCTTTTTTCAGCGTCTACACCCGCAACTCATTGGAAGCCATATTGTCTGAGTTCACGCTCATGATCCACAAGGAAGTGGACATGACCATTGAAATGGACAACCTGCGCAAGTTCCATGACCTGTATGCCCGGGACGACGTTCGGTTCCCGAAGTATTATGCTGAATACAGCAACAAAGATGCGCTGGTCATGAGTTTCGAAAAGGGTGTGCGGGTGGATGATGCCGCGGCTCTTGAACGATTGGGCATTCCCTTCGCGAAGATCATGGACATATTGATTGATTTCTATACCGAGCAGATGCTGGTCAAGGGCTTGTTTCACGCCGACCCCCATCCGGGCAACCTGTTCGTGGGAGAGGATGGGACGCTGATTCTGCTGGATTTCGGGATGGTCAAACGTCTGACCAACTCGACAAAAGTGGCCATGATCGAGATGGTGGAAGCGGCCTCGGCCCGAGATTTCGAGATGTTCATCGCCGCCAGTGAGCGGCTCGGCGTGGTTACGCCGTCGGCTCCGCCCGAGGAAATGCTGGAATTCGCCGAGCGGATGTTCGACATTTTCGGGAACATGGATCTGGACGCGGCCAGCATGCAGACCCTGGCCCTGGACGTGCTGTTCTCCATGAAGGATATGCCCTTCAAGATGCCCCAGGAAGTCGTGTACGTACTCCGGGCGAGTACGCTGATCGAGGGGTTGGGTACGAATTATGTGGAAAATTTTAACGGGGTGAAGGACATCCTGCCGGTCTTGCGGGAGAAATTGCCCAAGGCCCTGGGCTTCGATCAGGGCCTTGTGAGTCAAGTCCGCAGAGAGATCAGCACCTTGCCCATGACCTTCAAGAGGGTCAAGACCATTATCACGGATTTGAGCGACCAGAAACTTCAGGTCAAGATTTCGCGGCATACCGTGGATCAGATCAATGATCGCCTCCGGAACCTGTTTCGGCCCCTGGTGGGCGGATTCTTGTTCATTCTTGCGGCTTTTTTCGTGCTGCAACTGGGTTTTGCTTATGGGCGTGGGATTGCCTTTGCGTTGTTCAGCATCGGCGTTTTGCGGATGTATCTGGGCGTGCGCTGAATTTCATGCCGATCTCTCCCGGATATGATGACTGCCCTGGCTGAGGAATATGCCGATCAAGACGACCGCGGAAGCAAGATATTGCATAGGAACGAGGCGCTCACCAAGAATCAGCCAGCCGAGAAACAAGGTGATCACTGGAATCAGATTGACGAACACTGATGCCTGGCCCGCGGGAATGCGGCTGATGCCGTAGTTGTAGAGCCAGTAGGCAACAATAGTCACGCCGAAGCCCAAATAGAGGATGGAGAGAACGGCCGGCAAATGAAAAGTTTCCGGCATGGTCGTACCGGGCAGAAACAGGATGGGCAGAAAAAAAATGCACCCCGTAAAAGCCTGGACCGCTGTCAGGAACAGGGGGCTGAAGCGGACGCAAAGTTTTTTCAGGGCGATCATGCTCCCGGTAGCGCAGCACATGGCCAGAAACTCCAAAAAGTTGCCCAGGAGGGGGTTGGGTGCGTGTTCCGTACTTTCCGAGAGCAGGGTCAGCCAGATGACTCCCATGATGGCAATGAAAAATCCAAGCCAGGTTCGCCGGTTCAGTCGTTCCTTGAGAATGAACCGGGCAGCCACGGCCACCATCAGGGGCAGGATAGCCACGATCATCCCAGCCTGAGATGCGCTGGTATAGGTCAGGGCCATGGCCTCGCAAACGAAATAGAGGCACGGTTCGCACAAGGCCATGAAAAGCAAAAGTTTCCAGTCGCCTTTCTGGTAGCGCTCGGACTTGAACCTCCCGACCAGCAGCAACAGACAGCAACTCGCCAGGGCCATGCGTGCCAAAACGACAACCATCGGACCATATACGCCAATAGCGAACTTCATGGCGATGAAAGAGCCGGCCCAGAGCACCGTAGCCAGAAACAGAGCTCCCGTGGCCAAGCGATCCACACCTTGAGACATGCTCTTTCCTTGATTTGAATTATTGGGGCTTGATGTACTAAGAAATCCCGTTGCGGGATGTGCCAGTTCACCTTCAGAGAGTCAATTTCTCGAACGCGGACTTCTCTTACCATATATAGGAGGTTGGCAATGACCCAGACACGAACAGACTCCCATCTGCTTTCCAAGTCTTTATACGATGCCGTGATTTTCGACATGGACGGCGTTGTCACGGATACCGCGAGCCTGCACGGCAAGGCCTGGAAGGAAATGTTCGATCAGTTTCTGGAATATCATGCCCGGCAGACGGGCCGGCAGCAGGCACCTTTTGATCTTGGCCATGACTATCTGCAATACGTGGACGGAAAACCGCGTTTTGACGGAGTGCGGAGTTTTCTTGCGTCGCGAGGCATTGCACTTCCCGAAGGAAGCCTTGAGGCTCCTCCGGGGGTGGACAGCGTCCATGCATTGGGGAACAAGAAAAACGCGCTTTTCGGAAAGATGCTGGAGGATGAGGGGGCGGTGGCCTATCCAGGTACGGTTCAACTGATTCAAAAATTGCATCAAGCCGGAATGAAGACAGCTATCATCTCGTCAAGCAAGAATGCTGAAAAGATATTGCGTTCCGCAAAAGTGTTGGATCTCTTTGAGGCGAAAGTAGATGGAGTGGACTCGCTGAGATTGGGAATACCCGGAAAACCCGCGCCGGAGATCTTTTTACAGGCAGCGCGTGAACTCGGCGCCGAACCAAAACGTGCCGTGGTTGTGGAGGATGCAATTTCAGGAGTGCAGGCCGGGGAGGCCGGGGGATTTGGACTGGTCGTCGGCGTCAATCGAGGGAGCGATCCTGAGGATTTGCGAAACAATGGCGCCCATATCGTTGTTTCGGACTTGTCGGAACTGGATGTATCCGCGACATAAGCAGGAAAAAAAACAACTCAGGATCGAGGTGTTTTCGGACGTTGAAAAAGGCCATCAGGCAGAACAGGGCAATTATGGAGTTTTGTTCGACTTTTTCGTGTTCGAGTTCTCGGTTTTCGGGCTTGAGCGTCTGGCTTTATAATGGCGAAAAAGCAGGATCATGGCCAGGATGAGGCCCACGCTTGCTACAATATCGCGGCGGATCAGCGACAGGGCTGTCCAGGCGCTCAGCCCTGAAAATAATGCGGCGAGGACCAAACGAGATGGAGCAGAGGTGGATCGCTGCTGGCTCGCAAAGGCTCTTTGAGCAAGGAAAACCGTTGTGCCGAGGAGTCCGACGAGTGCGAGGAATACCTGCAGTGTATTGAGCAAAATCTGTTAGATGCTTTGAGTATGAAAAGAAACCATGCGGAAGGCAACTTGAAGGGGAGGCCGCCCGCATGGAATCAGGAGGGAATAGGAGGAAGTTTAGGTGACAATGTTAACTATAACGCCCTGGCTCTGCGTATAGGTGCTGAGAATGTCTTTGGCAAAGTCGTAGCCTTGGTTCATCTCGCTCATTCCGCCTTTGCTGGATTGGGAACTTTTGCCGCTGTTCGTGTAGTCCATGGTCTTGCTGACCACTGCTGCTCCAAATTTTTGGCTGTTCATCGCTCCGGCCAACGCTCCTGCACCGCTGAAGTCAACACGCATGTTTTGCCTCCCCATGCTCATTTTTTCCTGTTGAGCGAAACTACTGCATCGGTTTTGGGAAAAAATAATCCAAAAACGCCGCCGATACAACCCTGTTGATATGATTCTTGGGAGCACCGTATGAAAGTCTGCTTTCTTGGCGTAGGCGAGGCCTTTGATGAGCATTATCCGAACGCTTCCGTGCTCGTATCCGTCAACGAGAAGAACCGGGAGCGGCATGTCCTGCTGGATTGCGGGTTCACCGCCCCTGCAGCTTTTTACCTCCATGCCCCCAGAGGCGCTCGACCTGATGTGATCTGGCTGTCTCATTTCCATGGAGATCATTTTTTGGGCTTGCCTTTGTTGTTGCTGCGGTTTCACGATGAGAAGCGCTCGAATCCACTGACCATTGTCGGCCAGGCCGGGGTGCGGGATCTGGTGTCGGCCGCATTTGATTTGGCCTATCCTGGTTTCAAGAACAAGATCGAATATACTCTGGAATTCGTCGAGGTGAACCAGGACACGAAGATGGAACTGAGCGGTTTCCAGTGGTCCTTTGCTCTCAACAATCATAGTGCCGGAGCACCTTGTCTTTCCGTTCGGCTGGATCGTATGTCTGCGTCCCTGGTATACAGCGGGGATGGTCAATCCACGCCACAGACACACGCGCTGGCCTTTCGGGCAGGATTGCTGGTTCACGAAGCGTATGGGCTGGAAGACAACAAACCCGGACACGCGACAGTGGCCCAATGTATTGATTTCGCCATCAAAGCCAAGGTCAATCAATTGGCCTTGGTTCACTTGAATCGCATGGTCCGCGAGGAACACGCGAATCGGATTCGGGCAATGCTGCATGACGTCAACCAGGTTAAAGCCTTTCTTCCCGAACCGGGCGTCACCATGGAGATACAATGACGGTTTTTTGAACAAGGCAACAAGGTTTTTGATGCTGCTTCCTCATTCCTGCACTTCCTGAGCTTCAATCCGCATCAGTGAAACAATCCTCCGTACTTTCCGCGGCCTTTTCCTCGAACCGTGCTCTCGTCAGTCGCGGAGAGATTTTCGGTAGGGGCAGATCGAAATATACCCTATATTATGACGCTTCTGTTCTGGATGCTGCAGTGGCCGTAACTTCCCTGACTCCCCAATGACGGCTTTGTGAACCATTCCTTCGGTTTATCGTTAGAGGCACAGCAATTAATTCTTGGCGCCGGGTGTCTCGCCGGATTGGGGCTCGGTTCTTTGCAATCATCCGCAAGAGTCCTGGTCGGGCGGCTGAGTCCCTTGGGCATGTCGGCGGAGATTTACGGTTGTTGGAGTATGACGGTGAAGCTCTCGGCAATATTTGAAATTCTCGGTTTGGGTGTGCTGCAACTCTGGTTTGGCCTGCAGCTTTCAATTCTGCTGTGCCTCGTTTTTTTCATCCTGGCCATGGTCTTTTCGTTTCTGGTTGAGTAGCGCGGTGCGGAAGCGGCGCACCAAGTTGATCACGATGAACAGAACTCATTATTTCGGCATGAAACCAGCCCGCCAGGAGGCACTGAGAAATGATTATTTACTTTGCGCACGGCGTTGGCTAAGGTTTACTTGATATTTCAGGATGAAAGCCTTTGCAGAAGGTTTTCCCGTCGTCAATCATGGTGGTTGAAATGCAAACCATCAAGCTCCAGGAGGGTACAAATGACCCGAAGCCTTAACTGCGTGTTTACCGGTAAGTCCACAAGTGCAATTCCGGGGGGTGAGTTCAAGGAATGGATCATGAATGAAGCGAAAAACCTTTCCCTGACAGGTTGGGTTCGGAGCCTGCACGATGATCGCTTGGAAGTTTTGATCCAGGGAACCGAAGAAAACATTCAGCTTTTTCGCGTTCATCTTCTTCAAGGCCCTCCATTGAGTAAAGTGGAAAACATGGAATGCAAGTGGATTGAATATGAAAAAAGCTTTTCCGACTTTGAGGTGCGTCAGTAATCCTTGTTTTGTCGAATCCTTTTCGACCATTCTTTTCTCGGTGTCTGGTGCGCCAGCTCAGGCCGCTCGCTCTGATGAAAAGAAACTGGAAAACAAACGCCGGCTCATCGAGCCGGCGTTTGTGGTTTCAAGCTCAATGCCTAACCTGTTTATATGCTACGAAAAAAAATATTTTTTAAATTTATGAAAATTATTTGTTGACAGTCGAGGGGAGTTTCTTTAGATACTGTTCTTTCGCGGCGAGCACTTCCGGTCGGTTTTGAAGACGGGATTTAGCGGCGCGAAAATGAGTTCTTTGACAATGGAATAGCGAGGGGGAGAGAAAGAACATGGTTTTAAAGCCATGCTTCATTTTGAGTATTTTTAAGTGGAGAGTTTGATCCTGGCTCAGAATGAACGCTGGCGGCGTGCCTAACACATGCAAGTCGAGCGAGAAAGGGGGCTTCGGTCCCTGAGTAGAGCGGCGCACGGGTGAGTAACGCGTGGATAATCTACCCATGGATTCGGGATAACAGTGGGAAACCGCTGCTAATACCGGATAAGCTTACGCATTTTGGAGATGTGTGAGAAAAGGCGGCCTCTGTTTCAAGCTGCCGTCAATGGATGAGTCCGCGTCCCATTAGCTTGTTGGTGGGGTAAAGGC